>NZ_QQPQ01000040.1 GCF_003346715.1 Oceanispirochaeta sp. M1 | reverse complement strand
AACAAATTGTAGCACGATGGGGTCGCTTTGCGGCCCCTTTTTACATTTAAAGACTTTCGAATAATTGTTTTGAAAAAGAAAAGGGCTGTCGCTTTAGTCTAATTAGACTTTTGCAACAGCCCCTTTTTTTTTGCTGAAAGGCAGATCTTAAGTGACAACCGAATCATCTCTCATTATTTTCTTGACAAATCAAAAAAGGAGTGTAATCATGAATAAGAAATGAGAACCGATTCAGTGTTCACAAACAGGAGGATTTTAATGAATAGAAAGGGTATTTCTCTTATGCTGATACTGCTTATGGCAGCATCAATGATCTTTGCACAAGGAGGCCAGGACTCTGACACAATCAAGTTTGGAGGAGTTTGGCCCCTGGGTGATATAACCGGTGAACAGGCCAGTAAAGCGGCTCAGGTTGCCGTAGATGAAATTAATGCCAATGGCGGTCTGTTAGGTAAACAGGTTGAGCTTATTGTGATTGACAGTGAGTTCAATCCTGAAAAAGGAGCGGCTGCAATTGAAAGACTGGCGACCATCGATAAAGTAGATTTTTTTGTAGGTGTTGTTTCCAGTGGTGTGCATTTGGGCCAGATCCCCACTCTCAAGACATATAAAAAAATAACTATGATTACCGGTGCAGCCAGTCATCTGGCCGAAGAAGCTATCGGTGCCGATCAGGAATGGTATTTTCATCTTCATCCCTGGGATTATAACCAGGGAGCCTCTTATGTAGAAGGCTGGAATGCTATTGCTGAAAAGTACAGTGAAATCAGTATCGGAAGATGGTTTCTGGCATATGAAGAGGGTGCTTTCGGATCTGCATCTTTTGAAGCCACTAAGGCCCTTTTTTCTGATATGGAAATTGATGGTGAACCCTTCCTCTCTGCAGCAGCAGGAGGTGGAGATTACAGCGCAGTTCTTCAGCGTGCAAAAGCTTATGATCCCGATGTCTTTATCTGGGCCGGTTATGATGCAGATGCACTCCCTTTGTTGGAGCAGTCCAAGGCTATCGACTTTGATCCAGCACTCTTTGTAGGAGCGCCTCCGGGATGGCCTGCAGATTTCGGTGAATCCAAATTGGCAGAAGATGTAACTCTCTATGGTCTGTGGGCTCCCAGCCTGAATGAGATCAGTGAGGTCAGTGCTAAGTTCTATAACGGTTTTATCGCTAAGACCGGGACAGAACCTGCAACTTATTTTGCCCCTCTGGGTTATGCGGCAATTCAGATCATCGCTCAGGCTGTGGAAGAAGCCGGGACTATGGATCAGGATGCGATTATTGCAGAGCTTAAAAAGATTCAGTATGAGTCACCCACCGGAGAAGTAATCAGCTTCGGACCATCCAATATTATCAGTAATCAGGGTATTCGAAATCAGAAAATCCTGCAGTGGCAGAACGGTGTTCAGCAGGTAATCTGGCCTTTCGAACAGGCTACCTCAGAACCTAAGTACCCTTTTACTCCCTGGAGTCAAAGATAATATTTCTTCGCCGGGATGGAAGCCCCTTTCACCCCGGCATTTCCATGGTTTATTCAAAAACAAAAATTAATAAAAGGACCTCATAAAAGGGAGACATTTTCATGAATAAAAAAATTGTCGGTATTGTCGGTCTTCTGGCCGTTATTGCCTACCTGATCATTTTGTATACGATCAAACCGACAGCTGTGATATATGGCATTCAGCGGGCCGGTATTTATGCGGCTGTTGCATTACCTATGGCCCTCATACTGGGTATCGTCCATATCGTAAATCTTGCCCATGGTGAGATGATGATGGTTGGTGCGTATATAACTTACTTTATTTCCCACAGTCTGGGACTGGACCCTCTATTGGCGGCAATTCCAACAGGGATTATTATGTTTTTTCTGGGACTTCTACTATTTCAGGTCAGTATCAAACATACTCTGAAAGCGCCGGAACTGAATCAGCTTATTTTAACCTTCGGGGTCGCAATGGTTCTGAGTCAGACCGTAAACCTGATTGCAACCAGTCAGCCTCGAAAGTTGTCATTGGACTATGTCTCGGCAAGCGCAAGTTTGGGAGATATAAGTTTTGGTATCTATGATTTTGTTTTTCCTTTACTGGCACTGGTTTTTTTTGCATTCCTCATGCTGTTCCTTAAAAAGACCCGTTTCGGGAAAGCCGCACTGGCTGTCGGACAGAATCCCAGGGGAGCACAGATCGTCGGTATCAATGTACAACTGACTTATGCTGTCATTTTTGCCATTGCCTCCATGCTGGTAGGTATATTCGGTAGCTTCTTTCTTACAAAATTTTCAATTTTCCCAGCAGTCGGCGGGGCATATACCATGAAATCATTTTGTCTTGTTGCAATGGCGGGAATAGGAAATCTTCCCATGGTTGCTGTGGCAAGTTTGATACTCGGTTTTGCAGAGAGTTCGATTATGTCTATTCCCCACGGTGCAAGCTGGGCACCCATGATCTTTTTTGTTCTGATTATTGTTGTGATCTTTTCACGCAGTTTAAAGGCCAGAGGGTAGGGGGATGACATCCATGAATAAAAAGAATAAATCCCTGGCACTGGGTTTCGGTATCCTTGGAATAATCATTATGATCCTCCCATTTTTTGCCGGTCCCTATGCCCGGATTATCGGAAGGGCTGTCATAAGTTATATGATACTGGCCTTAAGCTGGGATATCCTTATCCGCTCTGGACAGCTCTCTTTCGGTCTGGCCGGTCTCTTCGGTCTGGGTGGTTATATCTCTGTAATCCTTACAGCTAATTTTGGTATTCCCGGTTTGCTCTCTATAGTTCTGGCCGGAGTCATTGTAGGAATCGTTGCCGCTGTAATCGGTGCTGCTGTATTAAGGTTGAGAGGCATGTATTTTGCCATCACAACTATGGCATTCGGTGAGATTTTCAAGATTATTATGCATAACTGGAAGTCTGTTTCCGGTGGACCAAACGGAAAAATTCTTCAGGGTGCACTGTTTCAGGGAGATTCCAATCTGGGTTATGCCCTGATGCTGATTCTGGCTCTCCTGGTCATTCTGCTATCTGAGTATTTCAAAAGAAGTAGATACCATTTTGCCCTTACAGCTATCAGAGACAATGAAGTTACCGCCAAGTCAGGTGGAATAAACATTTATACCACTCTGGTATTCACCTTTGTTGTCACTTCCATGGTTCAGGGAATTGCTGGAGCAGCAAACTCTCAGTTGATAGGGTTTGTCAGCCCTGAAAGCAGTTTCAATGCTAACTATACCCTCATTCCACTGGCAATGGCTCTCCTTGGAGGCATGTATGGAACATGGGGACCCGTAGTCGGGGCAGTGCTCCTTGGTGTCCTCGGTGAATTTCTGAAACTCTATATTCCCTACGGACATCTTGTTGTCTACGGACTGATCATCATTCTTGTCCTTCTATTTATGCCCCAGGGGATTGTCGGCCTGATTAAACGCTATCTTTTTGTTGATACGGGCAACGATCCTCTTCCTGAGGAAAAGTCCGCAACGAAAAAGGAGCTGTCCGAAAATGAGTGAGTTAAGAACTGAAAAGCTGTGCATCTCCTTCGGAGGTCTCAAGGCTACAAATAATGTGGATTTTCATCTGAAGAGTGGAGATATCGTAGGTATTATCGGTCCCAATGGTGCCGGTAAGACGACCCTGATCAATCTGATTGCCGGTATTCATGCCCCCAGTTCCGGCAAGATTTATCTTGATGATGTGGACATTACAAATATTCCTACTCATATAAGAGCCGCCATGGGGATCGGTAGAACCTTTCAGTTGATCCATCCTCTGGAAAATCTGACCCTTATTGAAAATGTCATGACGGGTTTTATCTTTGCCAGAAAAATGTCAGTTCCTGAAGCCAGGATAGCAGCCATTGAACTGTGTCTGGAAATGGGTTTGGAGCGGCTGAACAGGAGCACTGCAAATCTGAATATTCTGGAGATCAAGAAGATGGAGATTGCCAAGGCATTGGCAACAGATCCCAAGATCCTATTTCTGGATGAGGTCATGGCCGGTCTGAATTCGGATGAATCAAAAGAAGTTATTGCTCTGATAAAGGATATTGCCCTCAGGAAATCTCTGGCAGTAGGCGTCGTTGAGCATGTTATGGGAGTCATCTCTTCCCTGACCAACAGGGTCATAGTTCTGGACAACGGGATTCTTATTGCTCAAGGTCCCTATACAGAAGTCAGTAAAAATGAGCGGGTAAGAACCGCCTACCTCGGAGGTGCGGAATAATGTTGAAAATTAGCAATCTGAGCAGCGGTTATGGAAAACTCAAGGTCCTTAACGATATAAGTCTTGAAATAGAGAGTGGTTCTGTAGGTCTTTTTGGTCCTAACGGAGCGGGAAAAACTACATTGATTAATACCATACTGGGACTGGTTGCAGCCCAAAATGGTGAATTGAGTTTTGAAGGACAGGATATCACAAAGCTTCCCACTCACAAGCGTGTTCATTTGGGAATTTCTGTTGTACCGCAGGAGCGGGAACTTTTTCCGGCTCTATCAGTATACGATAACCTGATTCTCGGAGGAACAAACATTCCCCGAGCCCGGGGCAATGTCGCTGTCAATCTTGAGAAGGTCTATACCTTCTTCCCTATCCTCAAAGACCGGGGGAATCAAATGGCGGGAACCATGAGTGGAGGACAGCAGAGAATGCTGGCCGTAGGACGTGCCCTTATGGCCGAACCAAGACTCTTGATTCTGGATGAGCCCAGCCTGGGACTACAGCCCTCAATTGTTCATGATCTGTTCAATATTCTTATTGAAATGAAAAAAGACGTACGTATCCTTGTGACAGAACAGAATGTAAGAGAGAGCCTGCGTGCCGTTGACCGTGGATATGTCATGGACAATGGAAATATTGTCATCCAGGGAACAGCAGAGGAATTGGCAAATAATCCTGAAGTTGAAAAAGCATATCTGGGACTGTAACGAGGATATAGGAAAGGCTGGAATTTATGAAAAATGAAAACATAGGCATTATCGGACTGGGGACTTATACACCTTCTGAGTTTCTCAGTTCACAGGATATAGCCGATAAAACCGGAATCCCGGAAGATGTGATCCGTCTTAAATTTGGTGTTGATAAGAAGCCGGTTCCCGGTCCCGGGGACACAACGTCCTTCATGGGAATTGAGGCTGCAAGAGAATCGCTTGCCATGGCTGGTATTGATCCCGAAGAGATCGATGTGCTGATCTGGAACGGCGCTCAGCATAAAGATTATCTGAACTGGCTGGCCGGTCTGCATGTGGCAAAAGAGATAGGTGCTGTAAATGCCTGGAGTTTTGATATGGAGGCCATGTGCGGTTCCATGATGGCCGGAATGGAGGTTGCACGATCTCTGATGGTGGCTAATCCAGAATATAAGACGGTCATGCTTGTAAGTGGTTACCGTAACGGAGACATGGTGGATTACGGGGTGAAGGAAACATCCTTTATGTTTGATCTCGGAGCAGGCGGAGCCGCCATGATTCTGCGAAAAGGGCACAATGCCAATATTCTCACGGCCAGTGCTTTCCGTGGAGATGGGGACTTTTCAACTGACTGTATCGTTAAGGCCGGAGGGACAAAAAACTGGCCTATGAAAGCAGAGGATACAGATAAGCTGCACTTCGAAATTGATGATGTGGATAGTTTTAAACAGAAACTGGGAGAGAGAACTCTGCCTAACTTTTTTGCTGTTATTGATGACAGTCTGAAGAAAAGCGGACTTGAACGGAAAGATCTGGACTACCTTGCGATTCTCCATTTTAAGAAGAGTACACACGATTACATTCTGAAAGAGCTTGGTCTGAATGAAGATCAGACCACCTATCTTAATGAGTATGGGCATATAGGTCAGAACGACCAGGTTATATCTCTGCTGGAAGGCCTTAAGAGTGGAAAAGTGAAAGATGGTGACAACATCGTTATGGTCGGGGCGGGTATCGGTTTTGTATGGGCAGCCTGCGCTGTTAAATGGGGTCCTGTCTCCGGGTGATATATAGCCAATTTTGAGCAATATTCCGAGACAAAATAGCAGTCTCGATAGTACTAAAAGGAGTATGTAATGAATTTGAATGGAAAAGTATGTGTTGTAACCGGCGGTGCCCGGGGAATCGGTAAACAGATTGTTGAAAATTTTGCTGCTGCCGGAGCAAAAACAGTTATTGCCCTTGATATGAATTTTGATGGATTTGAAGAAATCAGTTCTAAATATACCAATGTTAAATCCAAGGTTTTAAATGTAACCAGTTCGGATGATGTTAAATCAGTCTGTGCCGAGATACTCAAAGAGGAAGGCAGTGTAGAAGTTCTTGTTAATAATGCCGGAATCACAAGAGACAATCTTATTCAGAAAATGTCTGATGAAGACTGGGATGCAGTGATTAATGTAAATCTAAAAGGAGTTTTTCTTATTACAAGAGAGCTGGCTCCTGGAATGATTGAGAAGAATAACGGTTCTATCATCAATATGGCCAGTATTGTAGGTGTGGTCGGTAATGTAGGACAGAGCAATTACGCTGCAACAAAGGGAGGGGTTATCACCCTGACTAAAACCTGGGCCAAAGAATTCGCCCGTAAGGGTGCTCAGGTAAGGGTCAATGCAATTGCTCCCGGATTTATCAGAACTCCCATGACTGAAAAAATGCCCGAAAAAATTCTGGATTTGATGGTCGGTAAGACACCCCTTGCTCGTATGGGAGAAGCCGAAGATGTTGCCAATGCTGCTCTATTTCTTGCCAGTGACAAGGCTTCTTTTGTTACTGCCCAGACCCTTGGTGTGGATGGAGGGCTTGTCCTCTAATCAGGAAAGTTCTTAATAAAGGATACAGTTATGAGTAATTGGAAAAGCAGTCTTAATAAAAAAGAGAAATCCATTGAGGATGCTGTCAGATCTCTGCCGAGAAAGGCAGCGGTTATAATGGGTATGGCATCCATGGAGAGTCAGGGCTTTATGTCCGAACTGCATAAGTATGCAGATCATTTTGAGCATCTGAGAATAATATCCTGTCTGAATATGCAGTCCTATGAATTCTGTGAGAATCCCGAATACGAAGGGATATTCATGAATGAAAACTGGTTTTTCGGGCCTTCAAACCGTAAGGCTGCCAAGCTTGGGTATAATCTTGTGGATTTTATACCCAATAACCTGCATCAGGCGGGGACAAATAAACTTGATGCCCTGAAGGAAGAAGGTGTCAGTATTGTTTACTGGGGTCCCTCCACTGCCATGCGTGAGGAAAACGGATTTTTCAATCTTGGTCTTTCTAATGTCTATGAACTGGAGGCTGTGGAAGCAGCTGATCTGGTGGTGATGGAAGTCAATAAATATGTTCCCTGGATTCATGGAGATACTCAGGTTCACATCCGTGATGTGGACATGGTTGTTTATTATGACGCTCCTATCCCTTCGATCCCGACCCTCGAATCAGCTGGCGTGGAAAAAGAGATTGCTGTCCATATTGCTGAACTTGTTGAGGACGGCAGTACTCTTCAGATCGGAATAGGAGGAATACCCAATGCTGTTGCAGCTCTTCTGGGAAATAAGAAGAATCTGGGTATACATACGGAGATGTTTACAGAGAGCATGATAGACCTTTTTGAAAAGGGTGCTGTAAATAACAGTAAAAAATCTCTGTGGCCTAATAAATTTGTTTTCACATTCGCTCTGGGAAGTCAGAGGATGTACGATTGGCTGGATGATAATCCCGCTGTCCTGGAGATGAGAGGGAAATATGTCAATGATCCTGATGTGATTGCCATGAATGACAATATGGTCAGTATCAATACTGCCATTACAGTGGATCTGGCAGGTCAGGTCTGCTCTGAGAGTCTTGGTCCTGTTCAGTATTCAGGGACAGGAGGTCAGCTGGATACCCACCGGGGAGCCCAGAAAGCTAAGAACGGCAAGGGAATTATTGCCCTTCGTTCCACAGCAAAGAAAGGTACTATCTCTACAATTGTCTCTACCCTTCCTCCGGGTTCGGCAGTGACTGTTCCCCGTCAGGATCTGGACTGGGTGGCAACTGAATTCGGAACAGTACATCTGAGAGGCCGGACATTATCTGAAAGAGCAGAAGCCCTGATTTCGATTGCTCATCCGGAGTTTAGAGAACAACTCACAAATGAAGCCATAGAGCTGGGCTATATTCATTCGAAAGCCCGGAGTTTGCCGAACAAAGAGGCAAGTGACTCAGTAGTATTAAGGAGTAAATAAATGGAAAAAGTATATATTGTCGCTGCCAGAAGAACTGCCCTCGGTAGTTTCGGCGGAGCATTTAAAGGGACCCCTGCCCCAGAACTGGGGGCTGCCGCTATCAGGGCCGCTCTTGAGGACTGTGCAATAGATCCTGCAAAGATAGATGAAGTCTTTGTGGGAAATGTTCTGCAGGGTGCCCAGGGGATGGGACCTGGACGTCAGGCATCTATTGCCGCTGGAATCCCCGATACCGTCCCTGCTCATACAATGAACATGATTTGCTGCAGCGGTATGAAAACCGTAATGCTCGGAGCTCAGTCCATACGTGTGGGTGATAACAGACTTGTTGTCAGTGCAGGAATGGAAAATATGAGCCGCTCTCCATACAATGTTTCATCAGATATGCGCTGGGGGAAGAAACTTGGCTCCATGTCCCTTGATGATACACTTATTACTGACGGTCTGACCGATGTTTTCAATAATTACCATATGGGTATTACGGCAGAAAATATTGCCAGGAAACATAATTTGACCAGAGAGCAGCAGGATGAATTTGCCGTAGTGAGTCAGAAACGGGCAGATACTGCTCAGAAAGAGGGTCGTTTCAAAGCTGAAATTGTACCTTTTACTGTGAAATCCCGCCGAAAAGAGACTGTCGTGGATTCAGATGAATATCCAAAACCTGAGACTACGGTTGACTCGCTCTCATCTCTCAGGCCTGCTTTTGATAGAGAAGGAACAGTCACTGCCGGTAATGCATCAGGAATTAATGACGGTGCTTCGGCGATTATCCTTGCCTCTGAATCTGCTGTGAAGGAGTTTAATCTGACCCCTCTGGCGGAAGTCGTTGCCGATGCACAGGCCGGAGTAGATCCTGCTTATATGGGATTAGGCCCGGTTCCTGCTGTTTCCAGGCTGATGAAGAAAACAGGCATGAAGCTTGAGGATGTAGATCTGTTTGAACTTAATGAGGCCTTTGCCGCCCAGAGTCTTGGTGTTCTGAAGGAGATGGCTGATGAACACGGAGTCAGTACTGAATGGCTGCTGGAACGCTGTAATGTCAACGGTGGAGCAATTGCTCTGGGACACCCACTGGGTGCTACGGGGAACAGAATACTGGTTACTCTTCTGTATGAATTGAAGCGTCAGGGTAAGAAAACCGGAGTGGCGACTCTATGTGCGGGTGGTGGAATGGGTACTGCTGTATTACTTAAGCTTGAATAATCTGCTATAAAAAACAGCATTCATCGTATAGGCAGGAGTTTTTTTTGGACAAATCAATAATGTTAATAGATGGAATGACAATCAGGATGAGAAGGAATAATCCCTCAGAACCAAATACTGTTCCTATTGTTATGCTCCATGGAAACCTGGGTTCGGGTCTCTGGTATGAACAGATTATTGATAGATATTCAGGAAACTGTGCCGCTCCCGATCTTCCTAATTTTGGAGATTCGGGCAGGATGGATTCCTGGATGATTCCCGATTACTCCGCCTGGTTGGGAAAAATTGCTGATGAATTGAACTGGGAACGGTTTATCCTTCTCGGGCATAGCTTCGGAGGAGCCGTTGCCATGGATTTTGCACTATCCAGCCCTGAGAGAGTGGAGCAGTTGATATTGGTAGATTCCTCTCCTGTACAGGGGTTTGTTACTCCCCGGGAGCACTATCCTGCAATTGAAGCATATCGGGATAATCGTGATGTGTTGAAAAAAGCGATAGCATCTATTGCTCCCGAACTGTCGGATGAAATCCTTCTTGAAAAGCTTGTAGATGATGCTCAGAAAATGAAATCTGAGGCATTTATCGGTCATGCAGAAGCATTGGCAGTTGCAGATTACCGGGGCAGGGTTAATAATTATAAAGGTACCGTACATGTTCTCAGGGGTGATAAAGATATCCTCATCAGCAAAGATTCCGCTCTTGAGAGTGCAGACTTTTTTAAAGCCTCTTATTATGAAATTGAAAACTGCGGACACAGTCCCATGGTGGAAAAGCCGGATGATTTCTGGAATATTCTGTTGTGTGTTCTTGGAGAAAATGACTGATGGCTAAAGATACTGATCTAAAAATTAGAAAAGCCGCATTGGAACTATTTTCTACAAGTTGGTTTGAAACTGTTTCAATAGCGGAAGTCTGCCGTCATGCGGGTGTCTCCAATGGTGTCTTTTATCGATATTATTCAAAAAAAGATAATCTGGTACGTGTTCTCCTCGAGGAGTTTCTCAGCCGTTTCAAAAGTGAACTCGAAGATATTCAGGGAAATACGAAAGAAGAGCAGCTTCTTGATTTTATTACAACATTAAACAACGTCGGAATTAATCATAAGCAGTATGTCTCTGTTTTCAGAGAGGGGCAGTATCGTTTTCCCGAGTATGAGGAAAGACTGCGGACTATCTATATTGAAGTAATCAGTACTATTTTCGGCAGGGAAGTGAGGGAAGCGGAATATCTTTATATTATTTCGGGAATCCGCTTCTGTTCTACCAGAGCACTGTATGACGGTCTGCCCAGGGAGCCTGAAAAAATAAGAGACCTTATATTAAACGGAGTTTTCAGAGACGAAAAGGAAGGTCTGATTCCTGATATTCCCGACAGTTTTTTTTCTTATTCAGAGGACTCAGCTGAAGACAGCCGTTCAAGGCTCCTCTCTTCAGGTATCAAGCTTATAGGTGATAAGGGATATCATGCCATCGGTGTTGGGGATATCGCTAGAGAAACAGGTCTGGCAGTTGGAACTTTCTATACTTATTTTAATAAAAAAGAGGAATTCTTCTCAGAGTTGATCAGATTAATCGGTCACCGAATCCGTTTATTTCTATCGGAGCAGACCCTCCCATATAAAAGCCGGTTTGAAAAAGAAGTTTTCGGTATCTATTTCTTTTTATCCTATATGAGCAGGCATACAGAATACTACGCCATTATCAGGGAAGCTGAATTTGTCAGTAAGCCCTGGGTCAGTGAATATTATAATTCATTTGAACAGGGATATATGAAAAATCTCAGCATTGAGGATGAGAAGGATAGACGTATTACGGCAAATTTTCTTATCGGACTGTCTCACTATGTCGGTATTGAGGGGCTGTTGAATGACAGGGTTTCTGACAGCTCTGCATTATTAAAGACAATATCTCAATATTTAATAAAAGGGGTTTCTTTATGAGAATTCTTTCTACAGGAGTCTATGCTCCGGGTAATGCCATTTCCAATCAGGAGCTTATGACTCTGGCAGGGATTGAGTTTGACGGTGAGAGAACTAAAGCAAAGCTTGGAATTGAAAACAGACATATTGCCCATCTAAGAGGTATTAACGAAACAACAGCTGATTTTGCCGAGAAAGCGGCACGGAATGCTATTGAGGCTGCATCAATTGATCCTGACGAAATTGATCTTTTTGTTGTCGGGACAGATACCCCGGAGTACATTTCACCGGCCACCAGTATGCTGGTACAGGGACGAATTCAGAAAGGTCAGCGCTATACCGGAACATATGATATTAACGCAAGCTGCTCAAGTTTTGTAGCTGCACTCCATAATGCTCAGGCCCTCTTAAAATCTGATGCTTCCCTCCGTTACGCCTGTGTTATTGGTGTTTACAATATGCCTGCTTATGCCAGAGCAGGGGATGTCTTTGCATATTCAATTTTTGCAGACGGTGCGGGTGCCGTTATTCTGGAAAACCGTGAAGATAAGTACATGGGTGGTCAGCTTCTGTCTGATGGAACTCAGTGGAATTATATCGGAGTTTACAGCGGTGGTACCAGACAGCCGGTTACTAAAGAACGCCTTGAGAATAATGAATACGGTCTGCAGCTGCTGCAGCGCCTTCCCGGTGACAGAAATGTCAAACTATGGCCAGAGATAGTTGATAAACTGCTTCAGAAGCACAAGCTGAAAAGAGATGATATTGATCACTATCTTTTTACACAGATAAATAAAAAAGTAATTATGGATGTGATGGATGTTTTAGAGCAGGATCATAGCAAAACAACATGTGTTATGGATCGATATGGATATACAGGGAGTGCCTGTATCCCCATGGCTTTCCACCATGCGGTACAGGATGACAATATTAAAAGGGGCGATAAAGTTCTTGCTGTTGCATCCGGAGCGGGCCTGGCTGTTGCCGCCTCCTTATTCTCCTACTGATCTATTCTCTTTCAGAAAGAGTCCTGCCGTAACAATCCCCAGAAGGGGAGCTGCGGATAGAACCTGAAAGAGCAGGGTATAGCCGCTGTGATGCAGAATCCATCCACCGAGGAATCCACCGACAAAAAGGGACAGTCCCATGGAGACAGCCGAGAACAAAGCCATGGCAAGTCCCCTGCTTTCAGTTGGTACAAAACGGGTGATAAGAGTAATCATGCATAGATGGTTGAAACCGAAGGATACACTGTGGCAAATCTGCACCACATACAATGGGAGAATCGTGGATGACAGGGAGTAGACCTGCATCCTGATAAACCCTGCAGCCAGTCCGATAATCCATAATTTTTTCAAACCAAGTTTCTGCAGCAGCCAGGCGGAAAAGAAGAACAGGGGTAGTTCGAATAATGGACCTATGGCCCAGAGACCACCCACATCGGTCCTGCCGAACTTGTTGCTCATTAACAGAGAGAAAAAAGTATAATGTCCCGACATCCCCAGATGATTGAAAAAGGCTATGCCAAGGCCTGCCCAGAACACAAGAGGGAAGGATTTCACTTTACTTAAAAAGGATGTTTTTACCTTCTCATTTTTGTGCTGGTGTGCCTTAGGGAGGAAAATCAGAAGGGCCATGCTGATGGAAAGCAATATGGAGAACGCTCTGAATATGCTAAGAGGCCGGGATGCTTCTACAATTCCGGTCAGCTGAATCAGCATAGCAACTGTAAAAAAACCGAGGCTGCCGAAGAGCCTTGCTTTTCCATAGCTCTTTTCGGCATTCGGTATATTCTGTCCGTAGTGGGCATCCATTAAAGACGCCGGTGATTTGATAACAAAGCCCATTGCCAGTGTCAGGGGTACAATCATTATGAGGTTCTCTTCACGGGCAATAAGAAAGAGGACGATTATAGATGCCAGACATATGGTAAATATGGTGCGTCTGGGGGAGCGGAAACTGTCATAGAAATGACCGATGAGCAAGAGTCCCATGATGCTGATCATCTCATAACTTCCCAGTAGAAAACCAATGCGTGAAGGTTCAAATCCCTTGCTCTGCAGCAGGAGAGGGAAGAAGGGGGATAGCGCGGCTATGGCCCCGAATAATGTAAAATAGCTCAGGCTGTAGAGACTTTGCTTTGTTTTCAGATTTCTTACTCCCAATACAACAGTATTTTTCCGGACTGCCCTCCGCTCATTATTTCAAATCCACGTTCGAACTCCTCTACAGGCATTCTGTGGGTTATTATCCTGGTGATATCAAGTCCCGAACGGATCATGGCTGCCATCTTATACCAGGTTTCGAACATTTCTCTACCATAGATTCCCTTAAGATGGAGTCCTTTGAAGATGATCTGATTCCAGTTTACCGTACTGTCTCCCGGTGGTATACCCAGTAAGGCCACATGGCCTCCATTATTCATCTTTTCAAAGAGCTGATTCTGAGCCGCAGCGTTGCCCGACATCTCAAGGCCCACATCAAAGCCTTCCAGCATATGGAGCTCGCTCATTATATCTTCCAGATTGTCTGTCTTAATATTGATTGCCCGGGTTACCCCCATCTGACGAGCCAGATTCAGGCGGTATTCATTTACATCGGTGATTATGACATAACGGGCCCCCGCATGCCTGGCTACGGCGGCCGCCATGATGCCGATAGGTCCGGCACCCGTAATCAGTACATCTTCACCTACCAGGTCGTAGGAGAGAGCCGTATGAACAGCATTGCCGAAAGGGTCGAAAATAGCCGCAACTTCATCTGAGATAAAATCATCCAGTTTGAATGCATTGTCCGCGGGGAGCACAAGGTATTCTGCAAAGCAGCCCGTTTTATTCACTCCGATACCTTCGGTGTTCCGGCAGAGATGTCTTTTTCCGGCGCGGCAGTTTCGACAGTGACCACAGGTAAGGTGTCCCTCTCCTGTAACCCTGTCTCCCGGGTTAAATCCGGCTACTTCGCTGCCCATCGCCTCAACGGTACCGACAAATTCATGTCCTGTGATCATGGGAACGGGGATAGTGTTCTGAGACCATTTATCCCAGTTGTAGATATGGACATCAGTACCGCATATGGCAGTGATTTTGATCTTTATAAGAAGATCATTGGGACCGTATTCGGGCTTTGGTGCATCGATCATCCAGAGCCCCGTACGTTTTTCTGTCTTGGCCAGTGCTCTCATCAAATCACCCCCAGCTCTTTTCCGCAGCTGATTATCTGCTCTATGGCGTATTCCACATCTTTACTGCTATGAGCTGCAGACATCTGAAAACGGATGCGCGCCTTGCCCATGGGGACAACAGGGAAGGAGAAGCCAATAGCGTAAATCCCTTTTTCCAGGAGTTTGTCGGCCATATTTACGGCCAGGGAAGCATCTCCCAGCATCAGAGGAACTATGGGGTGCTCACCCTCAACGATGGTGAAACCGGCCTCTTTAAGAGCAGTTCTGAAACGGTTTGTATGACCTGTCAGTTTTTCTCTCAGTTCTGAACCTGCTTTTATAAGTTCAAGGGTTTTAATGGCTGTTGCAGTCATAACTGGAGCCAGAGAGTTGGAGAACAGATAAGGACGGGAACGCTGACGCAGCCAGGCAATTATCTCTTTTTTACCCGAAGTATACCCCCCTGATGCTCCTCCCAGAGCCTTGCCGAGAGTCCCTGTATAGATATCTATTCTGTCCTGAACTCCCCGGTATTCGGGGGTGCCCGCACCGCTTGCTCCTATAAATCCAACAGCATGGGAATCATCTACCATAACAAGGGCATCATATTTATCAGCCAGGTCGCAGACTCCCTTAAGATCGGCAATGGTCCCGTCCATAGAAAAGACTCCGTCAGTAGCTATTAAACGGAAGCGGGCATCAGAGGCCTCTTTGAGCTGTTCTTCCAGATCTGCCATATTGTTATTTTTATAACGGTAGCGCCGGGCTTTGCATAGACGTACTCCGTCTATGATGCTTGCATGGTTCAGTTCATCGCTTATGATTGCATCTTCGGAACCCAGCAGTGTTTCGAAAAGTCCTCCGTTTGCATCAAAGCATGAGGAGTAGAGGATGGTATCTTCTGTCTTGAGAAATTCTGAAATTCCGGCTTCCAGCTCTTTGTGGATGGTCTGGGTACCGCAGATAAAACGGACTGAAGAGAGTCCGTAACCGTAGTTGTCCAGGGATGCTTTTGCGGCTTCAATCAGTTCGGGATTATCCGCCAGTCCAAGGTAGTTGTTGGCGCAGAAATTCAGGACTTCCCTGCCATCCTGTACAGTAATTTTTGCTCTCTGTGGAGAGCTGATAACTCTCTCGTTTTTATAGAGTCCCTTCGATTTAAGTTCTTCCAGTTCTGAAGATAGATGACTCAGTATTTTCCGGCTCATGAAATGCCTCCTGTCTATTGTCATTTAGTATATACCAAAAGACTGGAGGCATCCTATAACATATTTACTTAGAGGACCCGGTTTTTCTTCATAACCCGGCTGTAGTATTTTCCCGATTCTTTTACGATCCTCTTTTGTGTATCATATTCAACACGGATCATTCCAAAGCGTTTGCTGTAACCGTAGGCCCATTCAAAATTATCCATAAGAGACCAGAGATAGTAGCCCTTCAGATTGGCTCCCTCTTCGATGGCCCGGTGACAGGCTCGCAGATGTGTTCTCAGGTATTCGATTCTGTCATAGTCTTTTACACTGCCGTCGGAGGATACGCGGTCTTTTCCCGCCATTCCGTTTTCTGTGATGTACACAGGAATTTCAGGGAAAAAATCTTTCAGGTATTTCAGATTCCAGTATAGGGCGTCCGGAGTAATAGGCCAGCCCATTTCTGTACGGGGATAGCCCTTTGGCAGTTGTACCTCTTTATAACCTTCCTTGTTGTCTGCTGCTTCTACGGGGGGGCAGTTATAGAAGTTTATACCGATGTAATCTACCGGGCTGCTGATGATTTTCATCTCTTCGGCCGTATAGTCAGGCATCTCTCCGTTGTGAAGAACATAGGCTTCTTCATCGTATTCACCAGTCATCATGGGAAAGAGGCGCTGTGCATTTCTATCTTTCCATGCCTTCCTTGCAGCCTTGCGATGTTCTTCTGTGTCTAATACCGGCCAGGGGGCATCGTTATTATCAACAAGTCCTACAAAGGAGTCTTTGACATTCTTCCTGAGAACCTGTGTGGCCAGACCATGTCCCAGAAGGGCATGATGAACAGTCTGATTGCTTATTTTGTCGCTCTCAAATCCTCCCGGGGCATGCCAGTCGGATTTATGAGCCAGAGTTGTAAAGCACATGATCTCATTTATGGTGGCCCATTTTTTTACCCTGTCTCCCAGACTGCGGCTGACAACATCACTGTAGTCGGCAAAGAGCTGAGCCATTCTCTTATCTTTCCATCCGCCATATTTACTCTGAAGAACCTGAGGAAGATCCCAGTGGAAGAGTGTAATCAGGGGCTCGATATCTGCTGCCAGCAGTTCATCTACCAGCTTGTTGTAGAAATCCAGTCCTTTTTGATTAACAGCCCCTTCTCCTCCGGGGATAATACGGGGCCAGGCAACGGAAAAACGGTAGTTCTTCAGACCCAGGTCTTTCATAAGAGCTACATCTTCTTTGAAACGGTGATAATGATCACAGGCAACATTTCCTGTGTCTCCGCCGATGACTTTACCGGGAATACGGCAGAATCTGTCCCAGGTACTTTCACCTCTTCCGTCTTCCTGCCATGCTCCTTCTATCTGATATGAGGCCGTAGCCGAACCCCAGACAAAGTCTGAAGGGAATTTGTAGTCTTGTTTCATCTTTATATCCTCAGGGACATGTCCCAATATATGTTTTATATTCTGTATTGTAATATTATTCATTTGATATAATCTTAATTTTATCTGATATTTTATTGTATATATTTGATATTTTAATGTATTTTTTGTATATGGAAGATGTCGTCACCATACAATCTCAGGATATAACTCCTTTCAATTACGCATTGCACAGAATCAGTACCCATAGACCCTGGTCTTTTTCCAGGCACAGACACCAGGGAGTTTTTGAGTTTTACTATCTCTTTGAAGGGGAACTGACTCATCACTTTGATGATCAGGAAATAGTCATGAAGGAGGGGGATCTTCTTTCAATAAAAGAAACAGATTATCATAGTCTGACGGGGCGGGGCTTTGACTTTTACAATCTGATCCTCCCTCTGGAATACTGGGACAATTTAATGGATTCTCTTCATCTGCGTGAACTCTTTGAAGCAAAGAAGATAGAGGGCCGTCTTTATACGCATTTTTTAAGGGATGAGGGATCGAGGATTCTAAATGATCTGGAGCAACTTTTTCTGTACCAGAAATCAGAATACGGAGATATTCTTCTCAGCAGATTTTTATTGAGTCTGGCAGCAGAATTGCTTGGTCCACCTGATTATGAGGAGAAAAAAGATCAGGTTCTTCCCTTATGGATGAAGACTCTGATGCTTGAAGTAGACGGCCGGATGGGTGATCAGCTGACTGTGAAGGATATGTCTGATCTGTCCGGGAAATCTCCAGAACATCTGTCCCGTTCCTTTCGCAGGTTTCTGGATACCACACCTTCTTCATGGCTGAATAGACAGAAGATGGAGCGTGCGGCTCTGATGCTGGAGCACTCAAACACCGCTGTCCTGGATATCGCCCTTTCTCTGGGTTTTGATAATCTTGGATATTTTTACCGGCTCTTCCGAAAGCATTTCGGAGTTCCTCCTGTGGTATATAGAAAGGAGAATGCTATTTATCAGGGTTTCTGATGCGGCTCTTCCCGGTGAAGACCCTGGTAGATATCTGTACGCCAGATGCTGTAGTCCAGTTTCCATCGATGTTCGGAATAACAGTCCAGGTCTATTCTGAGTTCTGCATTGCCAAGGTCCAGTTTGAAATCTTCCGATACACCCGAGGGACAGCTGTATTTGAGATTTTGTTCCATACCGTCATATATCAGGTGGACAAGGGCAAGCCCGCCTCCCGGTTCATCTTCTGACTCGATGAAATTTATTTCCAGGTCAATGGAAACTTCCTCAGCTTTTCGATTCAGGAATGTTGTATTATGTTCAACCCTTGCAGTTTCTCCTGAGCCGGGAATGAGTGTGGTCCTCTCCCTGATCACCTGCTGCAGATCGTAGAGGATGGAATTGAAATGAGTCGTTTTATCCTCCAGTACAAGTGTCTGACCTGCCTCAAGGTTGAATTCCACCTGCCAGTCTGAAAAAAGAATTTCCGGAGTCTGAACAACACCGAAATCCCCGGTTAAGTGTGTTCTTATTACATGCCTGCCCGCCGGCAGTACCAGTTCCTGAGGCTCTGTCGCATCGCCCAGGGTATAGGCGGAAAACTCTCCATCTATATAAACACGGGCATCGATAATAGGGGAGAAGAGGAGAACTCTTCCCGGTTCCTGCTGGCTTACGGCAATGATTGACTTATCTCCTGATACAGACTGGAAGCTCATTTCATTTCCTGTGAGATGCCTGATTAGTTTTTCTGTCAGGGCATGGACAGTATTCTCCTGGTAACCTCTTTCTGAAAAGCTGTAGCTTCTCCCTGTTTCAGTATTGATCAGGTCCAGGTTGAGAAAAAGATCCTGTCCCAGAAATACAAATCCCCCTTTAAGAATATACTGTGCTCCTACCAGTCGTCCGGTTTCAATGATGCTCTTGTCATCCATGACTCCCGTAAACTGAAGTTTTTGCTCCTCCAGAACATCATCCATATTTTCCCGATCCACCAGAAAGACCATTCCTGAGAGGGAGAGGTCCTGTCTTATAATGGAACCGATAAGACCTGCAAGATAATCCTGGTCGGGATCATTGTTCAGATTTTCAAATGGAAGGACCGCAAGGCTGATCTTTCCGTCTTTAGCAAAAATACCTGCTGTGATCCCCAACATCAGAATAAGAATCACCGACATCAGTATCAGGGGTAAAGCTCTTTTATTAAGGATCTGTCTCTTTTTCATGTGGATATTATAGCGGTGCTTCTTCACTTTGTCAGAAAAAGTCTGAACGACCCGGGTTCCGCTGAATGTGAAGTTGTCCCAGAACCGGGTATTCAGGACAAGTTCTGTTAATCCCCTCCTTATGATAGACTTCTCGAGAAAAACGGTGTTACAGTAGAAAATATCGTTGCCGCTGCAGAGGCTGTAATGAGTTCTAAATGCTGCTGAGAATCAGAATAGAAAGGATAATAAAATGAAAATTGTAGTACTCGATGGATATACTCTGAATCCCGGAGACCTCTCCTGGGAAAGTTTGGAAAAACTTGGGGATCTCAAATTTTATGACAGAACTGATGCAACAGAGATTGTCAGCAGAATCGGCGATGCCGAAGCTGTTATTACCAATAAAACTCCTCTTTCAGCGGAAACCATAAAAGCCTGCCCCCATATCAAATATATCGGAGTTCTGGCTACAGGCTATAACGTTGTTGATGTAAGAGCCGCTGCCGCTGCTGATATCCCTGTTTGTAATATTCCCAGCTATGGAACAACTGCAGTAGCACAGTTTGCATTTGCCCAGCTGTTGAACATCTGCCACCATGTGCAGGATCATGCAGACACTGTAAGAGAGGGAAAGTGGACCGCATGTTCCGACTTCTGCTACTGGGACTATCCCCTTACAGAACTGGCTGGAAAGACCATGGGTATTATCGGTTACGGCCGTATCGGTCAGGCAACCGGAAAAATCGCTCAGGCATTCGGCATGAATGTGCTGGCTTTTGATGAGTACCAGAATAAGGATTTAATCTGTGACACAATGGCTTACGGAACTCTTGAAGAGGTTCTGGCACAGTCAGATATAATTTCCCTCCACTGTCCTCTCTTTGACTCCACAGAAGGTATGGTTAATAAGGAAAGCATCGCCAAGATGAAGGACGGAGTTATTATCATCAATACGTCCAGAGGTCCTCTGATTGTTGAAGCTGATCTGGCAGAAGCTCTGAAGAGCGGAAAGGTTAGAGCAGCTGGACTGGATGTTGTATCCACAGAGCCTATCAAAGCGGACAATGTCCTGCTGAAGGCTCCCAATTGTTTTATTACTCCCCATATTGCATGGGCTCCTCTGGAATCCCGTTCCAGACTGATGAATATTGCCGTGGATAACCTGGCCGCTTTTCTAAAAGGTTCTCCTGTTAACAAGGTTAACTGAGAAGTTCTGAATATCTGATTCCTGAACCGGTCTTCCCATTGGGAGACCGCTTTTTATTGCAGAGTAGATGGTGCGAGGCGGAAACAGAATCAAGACTCAAGCCATTTTTTCAGTTCACGGCGTCCGGTGTAATTGCTCTCTTTTTCTAACTCACCATCCCGGTAGAAACGGAGATAGGGAATATGTCCGTTTCTAAAGACTGTCTCTTTGAAGGATGTAAACTCAGCTCTGAATGATTTATTGCCATAGTCCACATAGTAGACTTTAATTTCTCCAGTATCCTCTATATCTTTGAAAACCAGTTTTTGTGCCCACCAGTCGGGACACCAGCTCTGTGTCAGGATTATTATTACTCTATTTGCAGAGTCCAGGATTTCCCGGGGATACTCACCCTGTTTCATAGCCTGCAGATTGTACTCATCTTCAAGTTCTATTAGTTTAATCATATATATAGTATTGCACATTTTTCATGGTCTTGCACATCTATGGGACTGTTAAAGAAGGGCATTGACCGGACGGGAGTTAAAGGGGAGAATTAGCTATCTATGAGGCAGAGTACCAAGTACGGTGAAATAATCCATCACATATACGGACTGATCGAAGAGAAGAAGATTCTTCCCGGTAACGGATTACCCTCCATTTCCGAACTCAGCCGTACCTTGTCTGTTGCCCGGGAAACCGTAGTGAAGGCCTATAAAATCCTTAAGCAGGAAGGGCTGATCGATTCGGTTCCGGGAAAAGGGTTCTTTCTACTGACAGACAGGATCAGCAGTGGCTCCAGGGTCCTGCTTATTCTCAACAGTTTTAATCCCTATATGCAGGTTCTCTATAATTCATTTGCCGAGGCTCTTCCGGAAGGAGTCACGGCGGATGTCTACTTTCACCATAACAGCTATGAGACTCTGAGGAATCTTCTGGAATCCAGCCGCAAACGCTATACCCACTGTATTGTCAAACCCTTTCAGGATAAGAGAGTTCCCGATCTTCTGGAAAACCTTGATTCCAGGAGAACCCTGATTCTCGACAGGGGCGAATACAGTCCGGACGGTTTCTCATACCTCTGTCAGGATTTTTCAGGAGGGATCAAAGATGCACTTCTGCAGGTCCTTGAACGAATTAAATCTTACGACAGCCTGAATCTGATCAGGGCCGTGAATAATCCTCATCCCGAAGAATCTTTTCAGGCCTTCTCCTCTTTTCTTTCAGAGCAGAAGATTCCCGGTGAGATCATTCCGGGATTTGATAAAACAATGATAAGGAAGGGCTCTGCCTATCTGCTTTTAACAGAACAGGATCTTGTTTCTGTATTATCTGTTGTTTCGGATAAGGGATGGATACCGGGAAAGGATCTTGGTATCCTCTCCTATAATGATTTTCCCCTTCTTGAATATGTTGCCGGTGGTATTTCCAGTCTCTCAATTGATTTTGAGAAGATGGGGGAGAGGGCAGCCCAGTTCCCTTTGATGAATGTCGGAATCAATGAGATTCTTAAACCCGGTCTTATCCTTCGTTCTTCCTTCTGAACACAGCGATTTCCAGGGATTATTTTGTTACTCCTTCTGTAAATACTCCGGAAAGTCCTGGAATTAGTCTGGATCAAGTCTGGAAAAAGGACGTAATCTATAGTAGTTTGTCTGAGCCGTAAAATTGCAGGTCTGATTCGAGAGGACAATGAAATGATATTCAACAGCAGTGAAGAAAATATAAAAAAAGCCGCAGATATAATCCTACAGGGAGGTCTGGTAGCTTTCCCGACAGAAACAGTATATGGACTGGGCGGAAATGCCCTTGATCCCAAGGCTGTCGCAGGAATCTTTGAAGCCAAGAAACGACCCAGTTTTGACCCCCTGATCACCCATATTGCAGATCTTGGGAAACTGGAAGAAATTGCTGATATAAAAGATGACAGAATTTATAAGCTGGCTGAGAAATTCTGGCCCGGTGCTCTCACTCTCATTGTTCCTAAAAGAGATATTATTCCTTCACTTGTCACATCCGGACTGCAGACCATGGCAGTGAGAATGCCGGATCATCCCATTGCACTGTCTCTGATAAGGCAGTCCAGTGGTGCCGTAGCCGCACCCTCTGCAAACTCTTTCGGATATCTCAGCCCCACCGAAGCGCTGCATGTGGAAGAGGATCTGGGAGCCAGAATTGATATGGTACTGGAAGGCGGTCCCTGCCGTGTGGGTGTGGAATCCACTGTCCTTGATCTGAGCCGTGAAAACCCCATAATATTAAGACCCGGCGGACTGACACGACAGGAGATAGAATCTGTGCTGGGACCTGTGGATGTATTCAATCGAAGCACCACATCTCCCACTGCACCGGGACAGCTGGAGATGCACTACTCCCCTCGGACGACTCTCCATATCGTGGAAAGTCTTTCACTCCTACCCTCTGAGCTGAAGGCAGGCGCCGGGGCTCTGATCTATAGTGATCCCGCAAAAGGTAAAGGTTTTTCCTGTCAGGAAATTCTTTCTCCTTCGGCTGATCCTGTTGAGGCGGCATCTCGTCTTTTCTCCGCTCTCCATGCTCTGGATCATCAGAATCTAAAATGTATCTACGCCGAAGTCATTCCAGAAGAGGGAATAGGGCGGGCGGTTATGGATAGAATCTATAAGGCGTCTGAAAAATAAATTTGCCGGGGAAACTCCTTCCCTGCAGATTTTTCCTTGTCTCCTGATCCGCATATAAGCGAAAACACTAAAAAAACTTGACAAATGATATGTTCACTTTTACAGTAACTCAACTGGCCTGACAGCTTGACAGCTTGATAGTTGGTAGGAATGAGAGTTAGGGAGATATAATGTTTGAGCAGGTACATCCTCAAAAATTCTATATGCAGATTGCCAGACAAATCAAGAACTCTATTAAAGAGGGACGATTCGTTATGGGTGATATGCTTCCCTCAGAGCGAATTCTGGCCGAACAGTTCGGAGCTTCCCGGGCCAGTATAAGAGAGGCCTTGAGCGCGTTGGAAATGCTGGGCTTGATTGAGAGTAAAAGCGGCAAGGGTAACATCATCAAAGCGGATGCTTCAGAAGGCTCCATTGACAGTGAGCTGCTCCGTTCTCTTCTCCAGGGCCATGATCCCTATGAAATCTTTGAAACCAGGCTGGAGCTGGAGCCCCGCCTGGCAGGTTTGGCGGCTCTCAGGGCAACAGAAGAAGAAAAGAAGCAGCTTCATGTAAAGTACAAATCTCTCTGTAAGCTGTCCGGCCAGTATTCTGCAGGGACAGAAACTGCTCTTGATGAGCTTCTTGAAGAAGACAGAATGCTTCATCTGGCCATCGGCCGCTGTTCTCATAACAGTGTTCTGATCACCGTTTTTTCGGCTGTGAATGCCATGATGAAAGAAACTCACTGGAAAGTTCTGTACAAAAAAGCATTGCAGAAACCGGTGAATATGGAATCCTATCTGAAGGCTCACGAAAGTATACTGAAGGCTATTGATCAGAAAATGGATGGGCAGGTCAGAACAGAAATGTCCAAATATATAAAATCAATTCAAGAGGAAATATTCTAATCATGGAAGGATTGATGACGAAACGTTTTCTGGTAGATCCGACAAAATGTACAGAGTGCGGCAGATGTGTAATGGCTTGTTCCCTTGAGAAACTTGGAATTGTCCAGCCTCAGGAAGCCAGGATAAAAATCAGAAGGCAGTGGCCTGAACCTCCGCTTATGGAAGTCTGCCTTTTTGAAGAATGTCCCGGGCAGCCCTGTGTTGCGTCCTGTCCTTTCGGGGCCATCAAAGAGATCGATGGAAAGGTTTTTATCAATCCCGATCTCTGTAAGGGCTGTTCGAAATGTGTTGCAGCCTGTCCTTCCAATGCTATTCGAATGATCGGCCCCTTGGCTGTTAAATGTGATCTCTGCGGCGGAACACCCGCCTGCATTGCTGAATGTGTAACCAACGCTTTGACTTATATAGGATAAGAAATATGTCTGGAAGTATGTATGACCGAATCATTAGGGTGAACTGCAGTGAAGGGAACAGCAGGGTCTGGACTGTTCCCGAAGATCTCAAGTCCTGGATAGGCGGGATGGGATATGGAACCAAAATATTAAGTGATGAAGTTTCACCCGGTACAGATCCTTTATCTCCTGATAATAAAATCATTCTGACTATCGGCCCATTAACGGGAACCAGCGCTCCTATGCATGCTCAATCCTGTATCGTTACAAAATCGCCACTCACAAATACAATATTGAATTGCTATGCCGGTGGGTTTATCGGGGCGGAGCTTAAGTACTGCGGTATCGATGGTGTTATTCTGGAAGGACGTTCTGAGGAATGGAAAATCCTCATTATTGATAATGATTCTGTGAGCTTTGAATCTGCCGAACAGCTAATGGGTTTGGGAACCGAGGAAACAGAGACCTGGATTAAGAAAAAATACGGTGCTGATTACAAGACCATGTCCATTGGACGGGCAGGGGAAAAACTTGTTCGTATGGCCTCTGTTTTTTCTGAAACCCGGACATATGGTCGGGGTGGAGCCGGGGCTGTTCTGGGCTCCAAGCGAATAAAAGCTATTGCGTTCAGAGGAACCCGGGGAGTCGCTGTTGCAGATCCCGGAGAGCTCTCCCGTCTATCCTCGGAGAACATGAAAGTAATTCAGGACTCCTGCAATGAAGAATACAATCTGTTGGGAATGTTCTCCAAGTACGGAACTGGAGCCGGGATGGGGCTTGTTCAGTCCCGGGGCGTTCTTGCTACAAAAAACTCCCAGTACGGAAGCTTTCATAAATCAGAAGATATTTCCGGACAGTTCTATGAAAAAAACTTCTATACCCGGACTATTTCCTGTCATGGCTGCCCTGTCCACTGTGGGCGGATCCACAAGTTCAATACCCATGATGGCGGAAAATCATGGGCCCGGGGGCCTGAATACGAAACCATGTATTCTCTGGGGTCTCAACTTCTTAATGGGGATGCTCATGTCCTGGCAGAAGCCAATCGCCTGACAGAAGTGTATGGTGTTGATTCCCTGACCATGGGAGTGACAATTGCATTTGCATTTGAATGTGCAGAGAAAGGACTCATTAAGGAAGAAGGGCTGGACCTCAAGTTCGGAGATCCGGAATCCATACTGGGTTTGCTGAAATTGATCGGAGAGCGGGAAGGAATCGGGAATATTCTGGCAGAAGGACCCGCATTGGCTGCCAAAGAAATCGGCGGCGGATCGGAAGCCTTTGCCATGCATGTCAAAAACTCAGGATTTGCAGCCTGGATGCCCCGGAGAATGATCGGGACAGGACTTGCCTTTGCTACCTCCAACCGCGGAGCCTGTCATAAAAGGGCTCCCATCGGTGAAGAAATAACCGGTAAGGTAGATATGCTCAGTTTTGAAAACAAGGCATCTATGGTTAAGACAAATCAGGATATGGTTAATGCCATTTTTACCCTTATCAGCTGTCGTTTCCATGAATTTGTTACACCCCGGGATTTCTACCCGGCTTATATAAAAGCTGCTTCGGGGATTGATCTCGATCTTCCGGGATTCTACTCTCTTGGAGAAAAAATATGGAATCTTGAGAAACTTTTCAATCTCAAGGCAGGTTTGGGAAGGAAGGATGATATTCTTCCGGAGCGTTGTTTTAAAGACAAGGTAAAAGGAGAAAGTTCGGAGTTTTCAGTCATCGATTATGACAGATGGCAGGATATGCTCAGCGAGTATTATGAGCTGAGGGGCTGGAATTATGATGGTGTCCCCGGAGGAGAGATACTTAAAAAACTTGATCTGGAAAAATACCGTTTTGAAAGCCCTTGTTGAGTTTGTAGGCTATTTTGCTCTCAAGACAGGGAAGAGGTCCTTCACCGCTACCCTGGAAAATAGAGAGGCGACTGTTCTTGATTTTCTTAAGCAGGTGGAACAGGCCTTTGTTCATAGTAATCTTATTGTTACTGAGGGTGTCTCCCTCAGATCTGGAGTTCTGATTTTTCACCGTAAAATCAACGGAGGAACAGAACGTATCTTTGATATGAATACCATTCTTGAGGAGGTGAATGGGCACATCATCATTTCCACCCTGATGGGAGGGGGATAAAGTATCCATTGGTCCTGGAAGAGGTCTATAATTATTTCAGGCATATATAAATATTAAGGAGTGTTATATGAAAAGGAACCGAGTAATTCTAATCCTGATGGTGCTGGCATTTTTTGCTCCATTCTCAGCTTTTTCTACAGGGCAGCAGGAAGCTGCTTCCCCTGATGAAGTAAAACCCTTCCGGGTTGCTGTCATTGTCCCCGGTGTAACCGCCGGCAGTTCTATTTATACGCAGTTGGTGGAAGGGGCTCAGAAGGCTGTTGATGAGTACGAAAATGCCTCAATGAAGACTGTTGAACTTGGATTTAATCAGGCCGAATGGGCCGAGAAAATGACATCCATTGTTGCAACGGGAATGTATGATGTTGTCATTACATCTAATCCTTCCATGCCCTATGTCAGTATGGATATTGCTGCTCAGTTTCCTGATCAGAAATTTATATTTGTAGATGGTTATATTGATGGACATCCTCAGATGGTCAGTTATTCCTATAATCAGGTGGAACAGTCCTATATGCTGGGAACTATGGCCGGCTTGATTACTACCAGTGATATGGAGGGTGCAAACTCCGACCTGAAAATTGGGATTATTGTTGCTCAGGAATATCCGGCTCTTAATAAAATGATGGTTCCCGGTTTTATTCAGGGAGCAAAGTCTATCAATCCCGATATTGAACTGGATTACCGTGTTGTCGGAAACTGGTATGACGCAAATAAAGCAGCTGAACTGGCTAAAAGTATGATCGATGCGGGTGTTGATGTCATCGGTGTCATTGCCGGCGGTGCAGCTCCCGGTGTTTTTGATGTGGCTGCGAAAAGAAACAAATACGTGATGTACTGGGATGACAATGCCTATGCTTCTGCTCCCGGAGTCATTGCAGGCTGCGGTGCTCTTCAGCATTCCCGCCTTGTTTATGAGGTTCTCACAGATGCCATCAATGGAAAAACAGAATACGGTAAGGTTCATGTCCTTTCAGTTCAGGACGGGTATATCGAATTTATCACAGATGATCCTGAATATATCAAAACCGTCCCTGAAGATCTAAGAGAAAAACAACAGGCTGTTATTGATTCCATCAAGTCGGGGAATCTTGTCCTGGAAGCTCCGGCTCTTTAGCAAAATCGCTTTTATTTATTGAAGGGGAGGTGCTTTCAAGTACCTCCCATAAGAACTCCGGTTTCCTTAGGAAACTATCTGATTCAGCAGAAACCCTGCAGGGGAACTGTTAATTAAATCAAGGAAGGTAAAAGTGAAGCCTTATCTCATAATGAAGAACATCACTAAGACCTATCCCGGTCCAAATCTTATCGCCAATGATAACGTCAATATTGAGGTAAGGAAGGGGGAGATCCATGCCCTGGCAGGAGAGAACGGAGCCGGTAAAAGCACATTGATGAAGGTGCTGTACGGCATGGAGCGACCCAATTCAGGTGAAATCATAATAAACGGTGAGTCCGTTACAATTGCCAGTCCCAAGGTAGCCAATCGTCTGGGGATAGGTATGGTCCATCAGCACTTTAAATTAATCAATGAATTCACGGTGGCCCAGAATGTTGTGCTGGGACGGGAACCCAGGTGGGGCGGTCTTTTTTTTGATAACAAAAAAGCCCTTGCCGATGTGTCGGCTTTAATTAAGGAAAATAATTTTCATATCTCTCCGGATGCAAAGATCTCTGATCTGAGTGTAGGACAGATGCAGCAGGTTGAGATCATTAAAATGCTGTATCGAAAGGTTGATCTTCTTATTCTGGATGAACCGACTTCGGTCTTGACAGAACAGGAAATCCAGAGGCTCTTTCAGAATCTGAAATCTCTGGTCCAGCAGGGTAAAACGATTATTATTATTACCCATAAATTAGCGGAGATTATCGACATCTCAGATAGAATTACGGTCATGCGCAAAGGACATGTTGTGGCCGTTAAAAATACGGATGAGGTGGACGAGAAAGATATTTCAAAGATGATGGTTGGAAAGAGTGTGATCTTTGATTTTAAAAAGGAAGAAGGGTTCTGTTCAGATCCGATTTTTACTTTGAATAATGCCTGTGTTATAAAGAAGCATCAAAAACGGCCTCTGTTGGATCAGGTCAATCTCAGTGTGAAAACCTGTGAAATCCTCGGCATAACCGGAGTCGCCGGCAATGGGCTGACTGAGCTTGAAAATGTAGTCTCAGGGCTCCAGCCTCTCAGCAGCGGGAGTGTTTTCTATAATGACGAAGACATAAGCAGGAAGTCTGTGATGGAAATCCGGGAGGCAGGCTTATCCTATGTTCCTACGGACCGCCTTCAGCGGGGGGCCAGTCTTCAGACATCAATCAAAGAGAATCTGATCATTTCTGATCACCATGATTATATGAACCGCGGCGGTATATTTAACGGTGGCCGGATTGAGAATCATGCCAAAAAACTTATAGATGAATATCTCATTTCCGGTGGAGAGAATGTCCCGATCGGAACCCTGTCCGGAGGAAATATTCAGAAAGTCATACTTGCCAGAGAACTGGAGAGGGTTAAAGATTTTATTCTTTTTTCCGAACCGACCTGGGGACTTGATGTGGGCAGCAGTGATTTTATTTATGAAAAAATTCTTGAAGTGAGAGCAAGGGGAGTCGCCGTTATGCTGATTTCATCGAACATCGATGAAGTCCTTTCTCTGGCCGACAGGATGATTGTTATGTACCGCGGCAGGGTGGTTATGAACAGTAAATCATCTCCCGAACTGACACGGGAATTAATTGGAGAGTATATGCTTGGTTTAAGGGACGATTTTGCTCCCGCAGATGATGTGGAAAAGGGGGGCTCCCTTGGCAACTGATCGAAAAAGCCGTTATCTGGCTTCAGTTTACGGCCTGGGCATCAGCCTGGGAGTCGCTTTTCTTGTTATGCTCATCATGATTTTTATTATGAGTAAGGCTCCGATGCAGACTCTCTATTACTTCTTTGTGGGTCCTCTGATGAACAAGTATTATCTGGGGAATATGCTGAATGCGGCAGCCCCGCTCATACTGACAGGCTTGGGTATCTCCTTTGCTTTTAAGTCTTCCATGTTTAATCTGGGGGGGGAGGGACAGGTTTATGTCGGAGGTCTCGCTGCTACAGCAGTTTGTCTGATGATTCCCGAAATGAGCGCTGTTATCGGGATACCTCTCAGTCTGGCGGCAGCTTTGGGCGCCGGTGCTCTTGTGGCAGGACTCTCAGGTTATTTCAAGTATAAATGGAAAACAGATGAATTGATTTCCACCTTTCTCATATCCAATGCCCTTATTTTCATTGTGGATAATTTGATCACAGGGGTGCTTCACGATCCGGAGAGCAGCCTTCTTGTCTCAAGGAAAATTGCCGAACAATTCTGGTTTCTGAAAATTCTTCTCCCTTCGAACCTGAATATCAGTATTCTTTTTATATTACTTCTTGCGGTTCTCGCCTATTTTTACCTCTTTAAAACTCATCAGGGCTATGAAATGAGAATTACAGGCCTCAGCCCTGAATTCGCCCGCTACGGCGGCATCAATGTGAAGAAGTACTTCCTGATTCCCATGGTATTGAGCGGTGGTCTTCACGGATTAGCCGGGGCCGTCTCGGTAATGGGAACACAGCATATGCTGTTTAAGGGTTTCTCCGGAGGAATGGGCTGGAATGGGATTGCTGTGGCATTAATTGCCAGGAATCATCCCATTGCTGTTATCCCGGCGGCCCTTTTCTTTGCCTATATTGAGGCAGGAGCCAAATCAGCCATGATCAATTCGGATGTGACCATGGAGATCGCCGCTGTTGTACAGGCTGTTGTTTTTTATCTGATTACTGCCAAAGTTATTCAGGATCTGGCAGCAAGAAGGAGTGTGAAAGTATGAATAACAATGAGTTTTCTATTCCCCTGATTCATAACTCAATAGGAATTATGACCCCCTTTCTCCTGGCGGGAATCGGCGGACTGATGACAGAGCTGGCAGGAATGCTGAACATTGCTTTGGAAGGATTGATTCTCATTGGAGCCTTTTTCAGTGTGATCTTTGTTGCGGCAACCGGAAGCCTTTTCTGGGGGCTTCTCTTCTCTCTGCTGATGACCATTTTCTTTGCATTTATATTCGGAGCGGTAACCCTCTATCTGAAGGCTAATGTCTTTATCACCGGATTAGCGACCAACCTTCTGGCCGGTGGATTAACGACTGTTCTGGCTTTCTACCTTTATGGTACCAAGGGAGTCCTCATGTTTGAAGGGCTTCCTGCTCTTCCTGTATTCAGGATGCCTTCTCTTCATGGAATCCCCTTAATAGGAGATATCCTGTTTGGTCATAATATTCTGGTCTACCTTGGCTGGATTATTGTTGTTCTCGCCTGGGTACTGATCTATAAAACACCCTTTGGATACAGACTCCGGGGAACGGGCAGTAATTTTGATGCCATGGTTGCCCTGGGAATCCGTCCTCAGCGCTATCAGATGATTGCTATTCTTATCTCCGGGCTGACCTGTGGACTCGCCGGTGCCGTATTGACTCTGAATCTGGGAGCCTATGTTCCTAATATCTCTGCCGGCAGAGGCTGGATCGCCCTGGTTGTTATCTATCTCGGAGGGAAAACTCCTTTCGGGATTTTAGGAGCCGCTTTTATTTTTGGTCTGGCGGAGAGTTTTTCAAATTATGCGCAGGGCTTTTTAGATATTCCTGTGGACTTTATTCTTGCCTTCCCCTACCTGATCACCGTTGTAGCCATGGTCCTCATGTCTATAGCTCAGCATAGGAAAGAAGCGTAAGTCTGCCAATAATTTTTGCTAGTAATAATTAAGTAATAGGGAGAAATAAATGAAATCAGCTGTATTGGAAGATGCCCGTAAAATCGTAGTTAAAGAACTTCCCAAACCGGAATTACAATCCCATAAGATTCTGGTCAAGATTGAATATTGTGGAATCTGTACCCTGGAACAACGCCTCTATACAGGGGATATGAAAATCTATTATCCCATCGTACCGGGGCATGAGGCTTCCGGAGTGGTCATGGAAATCGGAGAACGGGCGGGCACGGCCTTTCAAGTGGGAGACAAGGTCGCGTTGGATATGGTTTACCGCTGTAATGTCTGTCATTTCTGCCGCACAGGACAGTCAAACCTCTGTGAAAACCGCTTTAATAAGAGTGTTCGTCCATTAGGAGGATTCAATGAGTATATTCTGGCCAGACCAAGTCAGATGCACATGGTGGGAAAAAATCTGACACTTGAGGAAGCAGCTTTTACGGAGCCTGTTGCCTGCTGTATTCATTCTCTGACTAAGCTTGAAGTCACCCTTGCAGAGGATGTTCTCATTATCGGTGCCGGGCCTATGGGGCTGCTTCATCTACAGGTCGCCCGTGCCATGGGTGCTCGAGTTTTTGTCTCTGATATCAACGAAGACAGGCTCAAGACGGCTCTTGAACTTGGTGCGGATGCTGTTTTTAATCCTGCAAAATCTGATGTTAAAGCAGAGCTGAAAAGTCTTACCGCCGGCCGTGGCGTTGATGCCTGTGTTGTCACGAGTCCTGCTGTCACGGCTTTAACCAGTGCTTTTGAGGGGATAAGGAAGGGGGGACGCATCAATATTTATACAGCCTATATGGGAACCACTCCGGAACTGCCTATTGATCTGAATACTCTTCATCGCTCAGAAATCCTTGTCACAGGAACAGAGGGTAGAACGAGTGAGGATTTTCAAATGGCCGCCAGGCTGTTGAGTCATGGAAGGGTTAAAGTCAAATCTCTGATCAGCCGGGTTGTGGGCTATCAGGACCTTGCAGAGGGGATTGAAGATTCTATCAGCCCTGATACTCAGAGGGTTCTTCTGGGAACCGGTCAATGATCCTCGTTTTTGATATCGGAACCACGGTCCTCAAAGGAGCTCTCTTCTCGGAGGACCGTGGAATAAAGGGAACTGCCTCAAGATCTCTCACATTAGCTCAAACTTCCCGTCCAGATTATTTTGAAGCAGAGACGAAATTCTGGAAAACAGCATTTAGGGAAATTGCCAGTGAGCTGCTGAGCGGACAAAGCGATCTTCTTCGAGCTGTCGCCATAAGCGGCAATGGTCCTACTCTGGTTCCTGTGGATAAGAATGGACAATTTCTGAGCCCGGTCATGACCTGGATGGATAGACGGGGGAAAGAAGAAGGTGCGACCATTTCTAAAATCGGCCGCTTTAATGTGGATCCGTCTTTCTATCTGCCCAAGGTTCTCTGGCTGGCAAATCATAAGCCTCAGGTTTATGAGAAAAGCAGACATTTTCTCTCCTGCCCCGAGGCTATGTCTTTCTGGCTCACAGGGGAGGCTGTAACAATTGTCCTGGGCCCGCAGCTGCAGAAATTCTACTGGAATGATGAATTATTGGAGGCCTTGAATCTGGATAAAGATAAGTTTCCGGATTTTAAAAAACCAGGGGAGATCGTCGGTCTGATTTCCAGGGAAGGAGCACTGGAGTCAGGGCTTCCCGAGGGGGTTCCGGTCATTGCCTCGGGGCCTGACTTTGTTATCTCCCTCCTGGGAACTGCTTCGGTATTCCCGGGCAGGGCCTTTGATCGTTCCGGGACCTCAGAAGGGATTAACTTGTGTACGAAGAACCTGACAAGCGACGGGCGCTTGATGTGCTACGAACACATCATCGAACCCTATTACAATATTTCCGGGATTATTTCTACAACAGGCAAGGCGATTGAATGGTTCAGGAATACTCACCATGAACAGAAGAAGGGATTCAGGGAATATTATGAATCCCTGGATGGAGTCCCGCCGGGATCGGAGAAGCTGTTATTTCTACCCTATCTGACGGGGGAGCGCGCCCCTCTGTGGGATACAAATGTGAGGGCTGCTTTTATCGGCCTGGGGTTGAATCATGGAAGCCGGGAGATGGGAAAGGCTGTTCTGGAATCCATAGGCTATGCCATGAGGGATGTAATGGAAGTCATGACAGAACAGGGAGAGACAATCGAAGAATTGAGAATCACCGGAGGGCCCTCAAAAAGTGGGCTGTGGAATCAGATTAAAGCGGACATTGTTGGAAAGAGAATTCTTGTCCCGGAGTTTTCAGATTCCGAGCTTCTCGGTAATTTTATTTTGTCTTTGAAAGCTCTGGGAGACTGTGATGACCTGGCTGACACTGCCGACAGAATTGTAAAAATTAAAGAGATTTATGAGCCCAGGAAGAAAAATCAGAGTATCTATAATCAGATGTTTGGTCTGTATAGAGAATCTTATAGAAAATTAAAATCAATTTATGACTCACTTGATGAGATTAAGGAGTAGGTATGAGTGTTGGAAAATCATTGAGAATGAATTCTATTTTCCGTAAGGATACGGGAAAGTCAGTTGTCGTCGCCATCGATCATGGGTCTATTGCAGGACCTATGGACGGAATAAATGAGCCGGGAAAGCTGATTGATGATTGTGTCAGGGGCGGTGCAGATGCTGTGTTGACAACAAGAGGTTTTGTTAAAGCCTCAGAGGGTGCATTTGATCGGAATTTAGGTCTCATTCTGAGAATGACCGGGGGATTTACAGTCCTCGGCGGCGGATTTGAGGAAGAACTGATCACTTCAACAGAGATGGCCCTCCGCTATGGAGCCGTAGGAGGAGCGGTAACGGTTAAATTCGGTCATCCCCGGGAAGGATTTTTTACCCGTCAGGCATCTCTTGTGGCCGACAGTTGTGAGGATTGGGGGCTTCCCTTGATGATTGAAGCCATGGCTAAAGGGAAGGATATGAAATCAAATGATCCTGCCGGAATCAAGCTGGCATCCCGGGCCGCCGCTGAAATCGGAGCTGATATTGTGAAAACCTACTACACCGGGGATCCCGATTCCTTCGCTGAGGTTGTGGAGGGCTGTATGGTACCTATCGTAATTCTGGGCGGAGCAAAGACAAATAGTATTGAAGATGTTTTCTCAGATGTTTATTACTCCATTCAGGCTGGTGGTTCGGGAATCGCTATCGGGCGGAATATCTGGCAGCATAAAGATACAAAAGCCATGATTGAAGCCATGAGCGGCCTTGTGCATGAGGGGTGGACGGTTAAACAGGCGATGGCTTATATCTAAAAAAAACCGAGGCTGTACTGCAGCCCTGGCTGTACTAAGATCTTTAGTTAAATTCACCAAGGCTGCGCTGCAGCCCTGGTAGTACATGGAGTGTACATATGCCGTGGATTTCTTTCTTTGCGAATAGCTTGTGGCTTATGGTGATAGGACTGTTAGGTCCTTCAATGCCGGCAATTATTGTTGATTTAAACCTGAGTTATTCCAGTGCCGGATTAATATTCACCCTTCTCTCTGCCGGATCTCTTCTGGGGTCCTTTATCGCGGGAGTTATTTCCGATTTCGGAAAAAGGAAGCTTTTATGGCTCTTCTCAGCTGCTTCATTGGCCCTGGGACTGTTCTTAATCGGATTTACTCCGGGATATATTTCTCTCCTGATTACTGTTTTCCTGATGAGTCTGTTAGGTGGTCCTATCGGGGCCATCGGGCAGATTGTCATGTTGAAAATGTTTCCGGAAAAGAGGGGCCAATATGTTTCTCTTTCAACCATGTTTGCCGCTGCCGGGAGCTTTCTGGCACCCCTTATTGTCGCTCTGGTATATTTTCTGGGAGGGGACTGGCAATTTGCCTTCTTTTCGGTGGCATGCCTGGTAATCCTTCTGTTTACCTGGATGCTTTTTCTGAAACTCCCCAGACCTGTAGAACATCAGGGTGTCAGGATCTCTCTTAAAACCGTAATGGGCGATTCCTCCATGATACTTGTGGGCGCTCTGATCTTCCTCAGTGTCGGTGTGGATATCGGATTCTCCTACTGGCTTGCCGAATATTTTACTTCTTCAGTCGGTTCTACTGCTGTGTTTTCCAGCATTGCTGTCAGTGCCTATCTCAGCGGCGTTATCATCGGTAGATTTTCACTTTCCCGTTATTCAACATCTCCCTGGAGGGATAGAATTATAATGAGCGGTCTGGCGGCTGCTGTAATTCTGTTGATTCTGATTATCAATCTCCCATCTCCCTGGATGAAATTTATCCTCTGTCCCCTTTATGGCATAGGGATCGGACCTCTATTCCCCTATTTTATGTCCAGAGGAACCGGACTCTATCCCGGAAAAGCAGGGGCAGTTACGGGAATCCTGTTTTCCACTATGTCTTTCAGTGGTATGGTTTTTCCCTTTCTGATTGGAACCATCGGTTCTAATGTGGGTATACAAAGTGCCTATTATGTCCTGTTTTTCATTGAATTGTTACTTCTTGCCGGTATCTTCCTAATGAACAGGATTTGGAAAATAGGTCCTCGATCTGAAGCTCAGGAATCATCAGGAAGCTTCATTGGAAATGAACCTGTCCGTTGAAATACCGGCTTATTCCGCAGGGCTGAAGATGTCCTGCTCCACTCCGTCCCAGAATACTCTGATATGCCCTGTTGATTCAGAGATAACAACAGAGGCCACCGGAGCCACCAGGGTTATCCCTAAAGCCGCCGCGTGTCTGGCACCCAGCCCGGGCTGGAGTTTTATATGGTGAGGCGGAACTGAAAGATAGGTTCCCCCGGAGTGGATATAACCACTGTTTCCAATAATATAAGCCCCGTCAATCTTTGAGAATTCCTTTATCGTTTCCGAAAGTCCAGGGTCAAGAATGCTTCGCTCATGCTCCTGAAGTCCCCCGAACGGGTTTATAATCAGCTGCTTGCAATAGTCCTTTATATGCTCATTCTCTCCCACAACAAAAATGGTTCCGGCAGGCTTCCCCTCCCGCCCCTGCCTGGATAATTCCGAAGCTAGAGCTATGACTCTGCTCAGTATCTCGAGGTTCACATCATGGGGAATCCTGTAGTTTAGAACACGGGCTTCATCGTAGAGATCTTCAGGTATTGAGAAAATGGATATGCTGTGGGCCATGGATTCGAACTCAAATCCTGAGAGGGTGATAACCACATCTCCAGATTCAAGGATTTTCTCCGACCAGAGCTGTTTTAATATCTCCTTCTGATCCTTTATAAATCCCTGTACAGGATGAATTCTGATGAATGAGGAACGCAGCATATTGGTTCGGTCAAGAACCCTGGATTTACTGCTTACCAGAATTATATCTCGACCTTTGAGCATCTCTGCAATAGACATGATCTGTATAAGGGAGTTTGAAAAAAGAATGATTTTTGCTTCTTCAATTTCAGAGGCCAGTCGCTTTGTCTCCTGAAGCAGAGCATTTGTGATTATCTCTTTTTCTTTGGACTGGGTTTTCTCTTTCTGTGTCTGTGCTGCCAGAAGTATCTGGGTTATTTCCTCTGTATGTTCGGCCTTTGTCAGTTTGTCCTGAACTCCGGGAATCTGGAGTATGGAGGCAAGCTTGGAAAGGGTGGGGAGATGGTCTTCCTCATTGCTCACAAGAAGGATAATTATATTTACTCTATCACCTGCAGTATTCCAGGGGATTCCTTCAGGTGAGTAGCAGCACAGTACCTGGGGTGCTACATTTTCCTTGATAACTGAATGGGGAAAAGCAATCCCGCTGCCCACCATTGTGGAGGCCTCGGTTTCCCTCTTGAGACACTCATTGAGTATGAGAGTCCTGAAATCCTCTGTTTTATCTTTAAAAAAGTTTTGAATCATCTCCTCAAGGAGTGATTCCTTATCTTTCAGAGTGGATTCCATGGCTCTGCTTAAATCAATCATTTTATGCTCTCCTGAGTGTAACATTAGTTACATTATAGGGCATTCTTTTCTATTCCCGTCCATATAAAATGAATTTTGGATTGACCGCAATAAGGTTAAATAGGTATTGTAGTACCTGAATAGAGTAATAGGGGGAGAGTTTGAATCATCTGATCAATATATCCGAAGCGGCTTCACTGGGTTTTCATGGCCTGGCGTTAATCGCCAGAGAGGCTCCAGATCGTCTGAATGTTCGGGTTGTTGCTAAAGAGCTTAATGCATCCGAGGCACATCTGGCTAAGGTTTTCCAGTCCCTGAGCAAGGCAGGCCTTGTCTCTTCTCAGCGGGGACCGGCGGGTGGTTTTGTATTAAGCAAAGCTGCCGAAGATGTTTCATTTCTGGAAGTGTATGAGATTCTCGAATCTCCGGTGCATCTGACAGATTGTCCCATGGGTTACTCCCAGTGCGGTTTTCATGCCTGTATTTTCGAACAGAAACTGAACAACATTAATCGTGAAATTTTAAAGACTTTTGAGGATATTAAGCTGAGTGATTTTACTACAACAGTAGTGAATAACGGGGATCAGCCCCGGAAGGATAGATAAGTGAGTTATTTCAATACTGAAGATACATTATATAAGATCATAGAGGATTATCCGGAGACCATCCCCGTATTTGCATCCAATGGATTCCCCCAGATGAACGATAAAGATAAAAGAGAAAAGTTTGCAAAAACTATCTCTCTGGATACGGCGCTTATGCTGAAAAATCTGGATCTGAAGATTTTCTCAAACCTTCTTCAAGAAGCTATTGAGCAGAATAGAAACGGAGTGGATGCCACCTTGAATGATGCGGATATAAAGGATGACGAGGATTCACTGAATGTTGTCGGACTGCTGCCCTGTCCTGTACGTCTTCCCTTGCTTGAGAAGTTTAATAATTTTAATGAGGACTATAAGAAAAATCACAGCGTACATATCAATCATGAACTCAAAGCTGCGTCCATGGGACTTGATTGGGTTCAGGACAATATTGAAGGAATTGAAGATCCAGCGGCTCTTCCTGATCTCTTCATCTCAGCAGGATTTGATATGTTTTTTGATGAACAGAAAATTGGTAAGTTTAAAAAGGCTGGAATTTTTGAGGATACTACGGATCTGAATCATTTCAATTCTACCTTTGATGGACTGAATCTGAAAGATCCCCGGGGACATTATGGTATGATTGGTGTTGTTCCTGCAGTTTTTTTAATCAATACTACTGAGTTGGGTAATTTGCCCTTGCCCCAGAGCTGGGAAGATGTTCTTGCTCCTGAATTTGAGAAGAGAGTCTCTCTCCCTGTTGGTGATTTTGACTTGTTCAATGCAATACTGCTAAACATACATAAACACTATGGAGATGACGGGGTTAGCAAGATGGGACGAAGTCTTCTTGAAGCCATGCATCCTTCTCAGATGGTCAAGTCTGACAGAAAGAAGAATAACAAACCCATTGTAACTATAATGCCTTACTTCTTTACTAAAATGGTAAAGGAAGGGGGAACCATGACTGCGGTCTGGCCATCTGATGGAGCAATTCTCAGTCCGATCTTTATGCTTTCTAAAAAGCAGAAGATCGAAAAGCTGCAACCTGTAATTGATTTTTTTGCTTCCAGTACTGTAGGAGAAGTTCTCGCCCATAGTGGCCTTTTTCCTTCTGTTCATCCAGAAGTGGACAACAGGCTTCAAGCTGAAAATAAATTTATGTGGCTTGGCTGGGATTATATCTACTCCCATGATATTGCCGGTCTCATTAATCACTGTGAAACAATCTTTAATGAATCTGTCGGTGAATCCAGGGAGGCTGTATGAATCTTGTAACTGTATCAGGTCCCCCCTCGTCGGGAAAGACCTCTGTAATTCTTAAGACAATTGATTCCCTTAAACAGAGAGGGCTCAAGGTTGGTGTCGCCAAGTTTGACTGTCTCTATACAGATGATGACATTCTTTATGAAAAAGCGGGAATACCCGTCAAGAAGGGACTCTCCGGATCACTGTGTCCCGACCACTTCTTTGTAAGTAACGTGGAAGAAGTTACTCAGTGGGGAATCAAGGAAGGTTTTGATGTCCTGATTTCAGAATCAGCAGGTCTTTGTAATCGCTGTTCACCCTACATCAAGGATATTAAAGCGGTCTGTGTTATTGATAACCTCAGTGGTATCAACACTCCCAAGAAGATCGGTCCTATGCTGAAGTCCGCGGATATTGTCATCATAACCAAGGGCGATATTGTTTCTCAGGCGGAGCGTGAAGTTTTTGCCAGCCGTGTAAATCTTGTGAATCCCTCTGCGGTCATCATGAACATAAATGGCCTTACCGGGCAGGGAAGCTTTGAACTGAGTACCCTCCTTTTTGATGAGAAGGATCATGTGGACACCCTGGTTGGAAAGAAACTGCGCTTCTCAATGCCTTCGGCTCTCTGTTCCTATTGTCTGGGTGAAACCAGAATCGGTGAAAGTTTTCAGATGGGTAATGTTCGAAAAATGGATTTAAGTGAGAAAGGCCCGAAAACATGATAACAAAAGAACGTTTACAACATAGAACCATAGAAGAAATCCTGACGGATTATCCCTTTGCGGATTCCTTCTTCAAGAATAATACCCTGGAAACAGAGGGGGCCGCCGAACTCGACTGGGCGGGATATTTTGACCGTTTTGATGAAGAAGAAATGGAAGACCGTGCCCTTGATTCAGAGCAGCTTCTGATGCAGCTCACAGAGTTTATCAATCAGATGCTTGAGTTTCTTGATGAGGGCCAGCAGGTTCATTCACTGACTATCCTTCCGGGACTGGATAAATCCGGAAACCCTGAAGGCTTTGACGAACTGGTCATCCGGAAGAGTGAAGTTATCTCTATTGTCGGACCCACGGGTTCAGGGAAGAGCAGACTTCTTGGAGATATTGAATGGGTCGCCCGTAAAGATACTCCCACAAAGAGGGAAATTCTTATCAATGATGAGATTCCTGATTCATCCTGGCGTTTTTCGGGTGCAAAGAAACTGGTGGCTCAGCTGTCACAGAATATGAACTTTGTCATGGATCTCACTGCTGAGGAATTTGTTGATCTTCATGCAGAGAGCCGTATGGTTGAAAACCGCCCGGAAGTGGTTGAGCGTATCATTGAGGAAGCCAACAAGCTGGCGGGAGAGAAGTTTCAACCAGATACCCCCATCACCAGTCTTTCCGGCGGGCAGTCCAGAGCCCTGATGATTGCCGATACCGCTATTCTGAGTCAGTCTCCTATTATCCTTATTGATGAGATTGAGAATGCGGGAATCGACAGGAAAAAGGCGCTCTCTCTTCTTCTTTCTGAAGAGAAAATTGTCCTTATGGCCACACACGATCCTGTGCTTGCCCTTATGGGAGACCGGAGAATCGTTATTAAAAACGGCGGTATCTCCAAGGTAATTGAGACCACTGATGAGGAGAGAACAATTCTGGGAAGGCTTGAAGAGCTGGACCGGACTCTGCTGAGTTATAGAACAAGACTGAGACAAGGGGAAAGTCTGCTTGACTGACCCCAGCAAATATAAAAAGATCGTAAGGAGATTAATAATATGCACGACGGATGTTCAGGAAGTTTTACAGATGGTAAACAGGTAGTTGATAAGGTAAGAATGATGGGATTTTCAGAACAGTATATGCCCATGCCCCTCAATGTACCCTGTGTTGTATGCGATAAGGAATTTGAAATGGAGACCTTCGAGGGCAAATGCCCTGAGTGCGGAGCCGTTCATGCGGTGACTCCCTGTCATGCCTTTGACCCTGCCAATGTAATGTCTGCCGGAAAAGGATATTAAGCAGAGTAAGAATATTATCTTTACAAATCCCTCTGTTCTGAATGACAATGGACCTTGCAGCTAGATAGAACAGGAGCCTCTTGATGGATGAGTTATACAGAATGATCCTAGTAGACGATGAGGATGAGGTTCGTGGGAGAATCTCATCCAAAATCTCAGGGGAGAGCGGTTTTCAGGTTGTGGCCAGTGCCGGAAACGGATACGACGCCCTGGAGCTTATTGAAAAATACAATCCTCATGTGGTTTTGACTGACATTAAGATGCCCTTTGTTGACGGCATTGAACTTGCTCGGACTATTAAAAGGGATTTCCCCACTACCCGGGTCGCATTTATCACGGGTTTTGATGAATTTGAATATGCACGGGAAGCTGTGGAACTTCATGTAACCAGCTACCTGACCAAACCTGTCACCCAGAATGATATATCCCGCTTCCTCGATAAACTTAAGATAGAGCTGGATGAAGAATTTAAAGAAAAATACAATCTTGATATTCTGAGGCAGCGTTATGAACAGAGTATTCCTCTTATTATTGATAATTATTTCACTTCCTACCTGGTCTCATCCAAGAGCAGTAAGAGTGAAGATATAGAGAATCTGAGACAGCATGGAATTTCTCTTGATGATAAAAAATACATCATGGCCTTTGTACAGACTGAACGTAATCAGAGTTCAAAGGATGTAATAGACTATGAAAAGCTAAAGCTCTCTGTCCGCTCCGTTATTCAGTCTATTCTGGAACGTCATGGCTATGACTTTTACAGCTTCCATTTTAATAATGGAATTGTCCTTGTAGTCAAAGAGAACAGTCTGAACTTTTTACGGAAGGTTGACCCTGTTTTTTATGAGATGGTAAAGATGGTGGAGCAGTATCTGAATGTCTCCATCGATATCGGTGTGAGTAATCTGCACTGCCGTTTTTCAGAGCTTCGGGCCGCTTATGAAGAGTCGGAAGAGGCTCTTGGATTCAGTCGCTTTCTGAATGCCGGACGAATTGTCTATATCAATCAACTGGAGAAAGACAGGCCGAAGGTTCTCAGTCTCAGTGATTCAGAAATTAATGACATCATGTCCAATGTTAAATTCGGTACGGATATGGAAATCCGAAATGTTATGGAATCTCTAAAACTCAATGCATTGAGAGATAGTAAGACTATAACAAACTACCGGCCCTATATTATCAATATGGTGAATATCCTTGTGAATTTTTCAGAATCTATCGGTGTCAATCTTGATGAAGTTCTGCAGGAAGATGTGCTTGAGAAAATGACACTGTTTCGAAATCTGGAGCAGATGTTTGACTGGGTACTATCTGTTATTTGGATCGGCAACCCCTTTTAGGACACTATTTTCTCGGACATCAAAGTTTTGTATTCCACTGGTGTTAAATACCCCAGAGACCCATGAATCCTTTTATTATTATACCAATTTACATAATCATATAGTT
>NZ_QQPQ01000039.1 GCF_003346715.1 Oceanispirochaeta sp. M1 | reverse complement strand
TAAGTTGCCTGTTAGCATCACTGAAATTCCTAAATTTACGCAATGGTATGAAATTATTCTTCACGTATTTGACGCCGGATTCCACCTTCCCTTTATGCTCTGGGACGCCAGGTAAACAGGGATCAATTTGAAATCCATAGTGGTTTGCACAATCGGCAAAGCTTCTGTTGGGAAGGGGGTCACAATAGGCCGCCTTGATAATGGCGCTCTTTAGATTATCTGGAATGATAATCTTCACCACACCACCAAAATGTTCAAAAGCATGGACATGGCACTCACACCAAGTCTGAATATTCTGGCTCCTGACAATTTCGTAATAAGCATCTCTTGAGTACCCGAGGACCATTACAAAGACATAGGCCTTGATTTCTTTTTCGGATAGTTCATCATAAATTTTACCGATAGAGCCGAAATCAACCTGAGCAAGTTCTCCCGGTTTGGATTCAATTCGGAATACTGGCCGGTCTTTGAAAATATTATTTTTTGATACGTATCGCATCAACGATGAGTAGCTGCCTGCAAATCCTTTCTCGTCCTGGAGAACCTGAAACAGTCTGACATAATTCTCACATTCAGCTGACAGTTCATCAATGAGATCTGCATTGGTTTCCAGCCAACCATGGTTTTCAGAAAACCGCTCTTTCTTACGAACTGTACGGAACTCTGACATGATTTCCTGAATGTCTCCTCGAATCCATGGCTTTTCATTCAGGACATCCTCCAGATGGTTTCGATACTTTTTGACGGTGTTTTTTGAAACCCTCTGCTGACGGGCAATTTGCTTTATTGGGGTGTTGTCCAATAGAGCTTTTACAGCATCTTCCAACTTGTACATAGCTAACTCCCTCTTGTCCATCAAAGCCTCCATATAGAGAGGTTAAGTGATGGTTATTTGAGGGGTCAAGATACCGAATTTCAGGGGGTCAGTATTGCGAAAACGTGGGGGTCAATTTCTTGGAAATTGACAATCAGCTGTCCTTATTACTTCCGGATAAATGGAAAATTGTCCGGGAGGGACTTACACCCACTGGTATATAAAATGTACGCTTCAAGGCGCACCAAGAATTGTGATCTGCAAGGATGACTGTTGCAAAATATTGATATCTAGTTTTCTTTTCTTATTACTTATCCGATTTTATTTTTCTAAACGGACTATTTTACTTCTTAGTAATCAGCCATTCCTAGTTTTCTAAATATGAATTCAAAACTTCTTTCACTCTGTGACAAGTTTTATACTTTGATAAGGATTTAATTTTGATCATTTCATATTCTTCAATTTCATCAGAATTGCTTTGAATCATTTCTAAATCTATATTCCCTTCAAATATAAAATTGATAAATCTATTTCCATTATCGTATGACATATCAACTGTTCTATAGGTGAGATTCATAATATCTGTACCAAGTTCTTCAAGGATCTCCCTATGAATGCACTCTTCTGGTGTCTCAAAATCTTCAATTTCTCCACCTGGTAGCTCCCAGTAACTAGCAAAAGATTTTTTCATTTTGCTTCTTTTATCTAATAGAATTTTTTCTCTATCAAATGGATCATATAAAATAATTGCTGCACCTACGAATGTTCTCATAACTTCCTTTAATAAATTGAATACTCAATCTAGATAACGGCCACATGAACTGTATAGCCGGCCTGAGGTACTCCGAAGGATTGGCTCGGTACCTGCTTTTGCAGGTATCCGTGCTAAAAGGCTATGACAGTTCCAAGTGATTTGTTAAATGCCCAGAGAAAACAATCAAATATATTTTGCCGTAACCAAACACTTTTTTCCTGTAGAATCAGATGTTTTATCAATCTCAATAATAACGTCTCTTATTGATTCAGCAATATTTCCTGAAACGCAAAGATTTTCAATAACAAAGCAATTATAAAACTCACATTTCTTATCAAATGAAATGTGCTCTTCCCCATGAGCTCCTATACCATAGCTATCGATCATAATGAATGATGGATGCTTTGACAAAAGCTGATCTAAGACATCTTCTTTCAAGATAGTACATTCAGCTCCATATTCAGGTGTTCCATAACCGTTTGTCTCCAAATTTCCTGTATAAAGGAGAACCGCCTTACCTGAAATATCAAGCGATTTTAATTCTTTGCTAGAAGGCATTTTATTTGAGCAGTTTATTGTTACAACTTCTAATTCAAAATGCGATTTATCAGGCTCTTTAGTATAACAATCTATATGAGTTCCTATATGACCAAAAGCATTTACAGAATTAGACTGATTCTTTGCCCAAATATACGAAGGATGTTCTGAGTTAATCTCTATACTTAATTTGCTTTCATTCATACTGTATTCCCCTCACCATGACCCATAATAATCATCAAAATTGACAAATTTAACATTTATACATCAATTTCTAGATTCTTTTCTCATTATTAGAAGATCTGCCAAGGTAAAAGAAAATTTTGCGGTGCATTTAATATAATCAATGAAAATCACTTCTTATACAGCATCATTATGATTCTTTTAAATAAATAGATATTCATTTAAAAACTTTTAATACTTTACTCTCAAATATCCAGGATGCCCACTACTTTTCTTATATCTTAAGTTTCATAGCTGTTAGATGAGTATTTTTACTTAATAAGTGCGCACGGGGTTTAAACAAGAGTTCTAGTTTTCCGGCGATAGAGTCTCCGGTTCAAGATCCTCTCTGGATTGGGGAAAGTGGTTAAGAGTTGTTGGTTATAGAACTGATGAGTGTTTGTGCTTAGGAGGGAATAGTGACGCAGTGAGAGGATTTGCCTTTCGGTCATCGGCATCGTGCCGATGACCGAAAGGCCCTCTTCCATCCCTAATTCGACATCCTGTCGAATTGCGCTCCAGGTTTTCGCGCCGGGATTCCAGTTCAAATTCTCTCAGCTGTTTTATTGCTGATTCTTAGAGGTGTTTATAAATGTATTTGATGTTTTTATGCTTAGTGCGGGAAATTAGTCGGGCTGAGAGGATTTGAACCTCCGACCTCACCGTCCCGAACGGCGTGCGCTAGCCCCTGCGCTACAGCCCGAAATAAACAAAGAATGCCCTATTGCTAGGGCATTCCTTAATAAACTATGCGGAAGCGACGGGCATCGAACCCGCGATCTCCGGCTTGACAGGCCGGCGCGATAACCAGCTTCGCTACGCCTCCGTGCAATGAACGTAATCTAATGTTCTAACGACATATTGTCAACACCTTTGGGAATAAAGATTTTATATTTATTATGCTAATCAAAATAGCTAGATACTTCCTATTATATATACTTACTCATTAAGGGGGCGATTCTTGGCGGTTTCACGTTGACAGCTATACCCTTTCATGGTAATTTTTCGTTGCTTCATTTAATTTAATTATGTTATAAGGACGACTTATGTCTCAAGAAGAAAAAAAGGTTTCAAATATTAAATCTGCAGCTAAGATCAAAGAGCACAAACACAAGAAAAGACAGAAGAACATGATGGTGGGAACTATCATTATTCTGGTTATTGTTGTAATCAGTTTTGTTGTAGTTCCTGCTATGGCAGGTTCCGGTAGCAGCGGCGGTGGTCAGCTGGTTTTCGGAAAATATGGAAAACAGTCTATTACTTTCAAGCAGGGAAATTATTTTTCTCAGCAGGTTGAATCTGTTAATAATATGTATAGAGATTCTCTTGGAACTGATGGGAATGTAGATTTCCTCAGACAGCTTATCTGGCGTTCTGCTTTCAACCAGACAGTAGTAAGAACTGCTATTCTGGATGAAATTGCAGAGTCCGGTATTTCTGTTTCTTCCAGAGGGATTGACCGGGGAATCATTGAGAGCGGTATGTTTAATAACAACGGCCGTTTTGATGAAGACGCTTATATGGCTACTTCCGGTACAAGACTTAAAGAGATAAGAAAATCTTTGGAAGAAGATATTAAGGTTCAGACCTATTACGTTGATACTCTTTATAATCAGAAACGTTCTGCTGCCATGATGGATTTTCTCCTTGATCTTGGTGCAACTGAGAAAAACTTCTCTTATGCACGTCTTGATTACTCTGCCTTTCCCGAAGAGCAGGTTATTAACTTCGGAAAAGATAATGAGAAGCTCTTTCAAAAGATCGATCTTAACAGAATTACAATCAGATCATCAGAAGATGAGGCTGCTTCTATTCTTAAGAAACTTGAAAGCGGTGAAAAATCATTCGGGGATCTTGCAAGAACATATTCTAAGGATACATATGCTGAAGACGGCGGTTCCATGGGTTCCACCTTTAACTATACTCTTCTCAGCTTCCTGAGCGATGAGCAGGCTTCTGCTGTAATGTCTTTGGGTGCAGATAAGCACAGTGATGTAATTGCTACTGAAGGCAGCTGGTATATTTTCCAGGCGGCTGAAGCGGCTGTTGCTCCTGATTACACAGACACTGTTATGGTTTCTACTATCCGTTCTTATATGGAGAGAGAAGAGATCGGTGTGATTGAAGATTACCTTATGATGAAAGCCGAAGAGATGGCTCTTGTCGCTCATATCAGCTCTCTTACAGAAGCAGCGGCACAGTTTGCTACAGACAGTGGAGAGACTGGTTTTATCGCTCCTGTATACGGTGATGTTCCCTTTATTGTGAACAGCCCTGCCAACAAGAAAGACAGCAGCCTCCTCAGTGCTGCGGCTTACAGCGATGAGTTCTTTGCAAAAGTATTCATTCTGAAAACTCCCGGTGAAACATCACAGCCTATGATTCTTGATCGTTCAGTTGTTGTTTTTTCACTGATCGATGAGCAGGAAGGTTTTACTTATCCTGAAGAGTATCAGACATATGTAAGAGCAGAACTTGCCAGTGAACTGTCACAGTATAAACAGAGTGAGCTTCAGGGTATTTTCCTTGATTCACCCAAGTTCAAGGATGAGTTCAACAAGACTTACGGTCGTGTTTTTCCCGAAGAGTCCTGATAAGTTAATATGATAGAAACGGCTGCACTGACACAGAGCTCCAATGGAGAAGCAAATATTCTGTGTCAGGGAAGGCCTCTCTATTCAAGATACTCCCCTTCTGCGGCAGCAGAAAGGGCGGTAAAGCAGATTCCTCTAGAAGAAAACTGCATATATTTGATCCCGTCTCCCCTTCTGGGTTACGGGATCGCTTCATTTATAACAGAGATCCCTGAGAGCTCAATACTTGTGGGGATTGAATCGGATCAGTCTCTTATGGCTGTATGCGCCCCCTTTCTGGATGCATTATCAGAGGATAGGAAATTCATCTGTTATAGAACCGACAGCAGTTCGGGTCTCTATGAAGTGTTTCGTCAGCTGCAGGATGGAAATTACCGTCACTGCAGACTTATCCCCCTGAACAGCGGGTATCAGCTTCACAAGGCTGTTTATGACAACATGTTCTCTATCCTTCAGCATTTTTTGAGAAACTACTGGCAGAACCGCCTCACCATGGCTCGGATGGGGACCCTCTGGATCAGAAACCTTATCTCGAATCTGAAATATCTCAAAGAAAAAAATATTGATGCCTTTTCGACTGATAAGGCTGTCGTTCTTTGCGGTGCGGGGGAATCACTTGAAAAAACGGTTCCTCTTATCAGGAAAAACAGAGACCGTATTTATCTGTTGGCTGTGGATACGGCAGTCCAGTGCTTAAGCCGTCAGGGGATTATTCCAGACGGTGTTGTAAACCTTGAGGCTCAGTTCTACAACTTGAAGGATTTTTATCCTCTGTTGAATAAAAAGATCGATCTCTTCTCGGATATTACGGCTTATCCGGCATCTCTGAGACAGGGGATGCATACTCATTATTTTTTTGCATCCTCTTTTCAGGATACACAGCTTCATAAATCATTAAAGGATCAGGATGTTCTGCCCAAAGAGATTCCACCCCTGGGTTCTGTGGGTGTGGCTGCTCTTTATCTGGCGGGAATGATTACCGAAAGAGATGTATTTATTACCGGACTTGATTTTTCCTATGTAGAGGGTAAAACACATGCCCGGGGCACTCCTTTTCATGACTGGTGTTATCTCCAGGAAGGTCGACTGGCAGGGGATGTCTGGTATAGCTTCTCAAAGAGCCGTCCCTCGAAGAAAGCCGATGCCCTACCACCCGGAGCGGTCAGCAACCCCATACTGGAGAGCTATGCACGGCAGCTGGAAGATATTGCCGGAAGTATTCCCAATAATGTTTACAACCTTGCCGAAAGGGGAATGAAATTAAATATTCCTTCTCTGGAGGCAAATGAGTTTTCCGGATATCTGAAAATCGGAGAGGAGATGACCACGGATGAGGCTCCCCGAAGATCTGTATCCGACCTGAATAATCCCCTTCTTATAGATGCTCTGATTAAACAGGAAAAAGAGAAACTCCTGTCTCTCATTGAGTGCTGGGACAAGATATGCAAGGGGAAACTGAATGAGGAAGAGATTATCCCCCTCCTTCTTGGCTGTGATTATCTCTACTTTCATTTTCCTGACAGACAGTCTCTACCCAACACGGCTCCCGCCTTTCTTTTCCGTGTCATGAAAGAAGCACGCAGTCTGTACAGGCGTTTTTAAAGCTAATACAATCAGTTCATGGAAAAGATAAAAGTATACGCGGATCAACTTAAAAAAAATCTTACAGATGCTTTATGCAGTCACGGTTTAGATAAAGAGGGCGCAGCAGTTGTTGCCGGGGTTTATTACAGAGCCACACTCAGGGGTGTGGGTCATCACGAAATAGACAGCCTCCCGGACCGTTATATATATCTTGACAACGGACAGACCAATCCCCGGCCTGATATTAAAAAAATCGGAGGCATGGGAGCCATGGAACTCTATGACGGTGATAACGGTATGGGAGAACTCTGTACCATGCACGTCACCGAGAAGAGCATGGATCTGGCCAAAGAGCACGGAATCGGTTTTGCAACTATCAGAAACAGCAACCACTTTCTTGCCGCCGCACCCTATACGGAGTATGCCGAAGAGAAGGGATTTTTTACAACAGTTATGTCCAAATCTCCGGCGGGCTTAAGCCTCCCGGGAGCTGATAAAGATCTAATGGGAAACAATCCCTTCGGTTACAGTGCCTCAGCAGATGACAGCTCACTGTTGTTTGATATCTGTTTTGCCTACTCTTCCTATGGAAAGATGGGGAAGTATATAAAAGAAGGGAAATCTATTCCTGAATACTGGGGGCGGGATAAAGAGGGAAAGCCCACGACAAATCCTCAGGATGTAATGGACAGCCAGCTCTTTATGCCTATGGCTGAGCATAAGGGATTCGGCCTGGCGATCTGGGTCGAAATGATGAGCTCCGTACTGGCTGGGGGTAATATTCTCAATCAGGACGAGAATGAAACCGGTCTAAGGGGTAATTACTCACAGACCGCTATCAGTATTAATGTGGAGAAACTGCTTGGTCCCGGTGAATTCTCTTAAAGAAATAGTAAAATGAAAACAATACTCCGAGATCTATACCCTGACATCTACTTTCCGGGTCAGGGCAGTCTCAAGAGTAAAGAGTCCATTCTTTCAAAGGGTTTTATTGAGGTGGATAAGGAACTCTGGACGGCAGTTACAGGTCTTTAAAAGTCGTATTTATCCCCTAGACACTGAGCACTCTTCACGGAACAATCCTGATGAGATGCTGTTATTGCATAGATCTTCACTCCTGAATTAGACGGCAGCTGGATACTGACAGCTTTCTCAGGAATCTCGAGGATCTTAGTAAACATATATCCAAACTGATATGGCAACTCTTCTCCTTCATTCAGAGTATGTGTGGAGAACCACTCCAGGCGGTCTCTTTTAACATACCCTCCGTCGATTCCGGTACAGCTGTTAAGCCAGATATAATCTCTCTTCTGTTTTGCTTCATGTCCGGGTATTTTTTTCCAGATTCTCCTGTCCCACTGACCGATAAACTCTGTCATGGAGGATATTTGAACTTCTTCCTTATTCAGGATTTCCCCATCGTTATCCAGAAAGCTGAAGCTTTCACTACAGTCTGTGTCTGCTCCGCAGAGGATGGATAGAGAATTAAAACCCTCAGGGAGGCTGATATTCTGACTTTCACAGCGTACTGTATCATTTTCCCTGCCTTCAGCCAGATTATAACTCAGCCCGCCTGAATCGATCTCTGAGGGGACCTGTTCCGCGGGTAGGAGAGCATCAGATTTTTCTCCCCTGTGAGACATGGTCCCGGCATTGTAAGGCAGATCAAGACTGTGCTGCCTTGTTGATTCAGAGATCTGTCTATCAGTAAATTCCACCAGATAGGAGGCCATGGAACAGGCCGGAAGGGCGGCGGTAAATCCGTTATCGGCAATCTCAACATCCCCCTGTACTTCCTCAAGGCCGTTTATTAACTGGACTCTGCTGACATTTCTTGAAAAAATCAGTTCTGCACTAGAGTTCTCTCCCTTTCGCTCACACAGACGGATGACTGCGGCATCACTGTCTTCTGCTTTCTTTACGGCAAGAACTCCTAAGTCTTCGGAGCTCATCTTAAACAGAAAAGGCTGAATTTCATTTCGCCTTTTTGAGGCGGCAGCTTCACCGGAGATTAAAAAAGAACGAACAGGCTGATTAAAACGCCTAGCCTGTACATCACTGTTTTTCCAGTCACCCTTATGTCCATAGAGGGCATATCGGATTGTATGTTCACCCCAGTCATGACTCTTCTGATCCCTGAAAGGATCTGAAAACTTCAATCCCGGTGTATAGAGCAGAGTCATTCTGAGTTTATTTTCCAAAGGGTGATCGTATCCATATTTTGAGTCTTCCAGGATTGAAAATCCCCAGTCCTGATCACAGCTCAGGTCTGCCCAGTAACGGGAGGGCATTTCATATATTTTCTTATGATTTACATCTCTTTTACTTCTTGAGGTTTCCCAGTTTGTTGTGAAAATTGAGTTCTTCATATCCGATGTGAGGGCCAGCTTGAGAGAGCAGCCGCTTTCCCGCCAGTCGATCTTTTCTGTGAACTCAACAATGTCAGATCCTGCCGAGAGGGAGATCTCTTTATTAAAGCTGGAGGAACCATATTCAGTCTGTATTAGAATTGAGCAGCGCTGTGATCCTTCTTCGCTGATAGAGACCTTGCCGCCCTTCTCAATACGGGCAAAGGGTGGTTTCTGCCTGTCCTTCCAGTCCATATTCCATGCGGGAAATACTCCGGGTACTTCCTTCTGAAATTCATAGGCCATGGGTTCACTCAGGAGTTCACGATCCAGACCCTTGTTCAGAATTGACCTGATCTCGCCGTCCTCAGCCACTGCAATCTTATACCCGGCATTCTCCAGGATATATTCTTCTGAGATTTTACGGACTGTCACAGGAGTGTTTATAGAGGCCTTATCCTCATGGAGAGAGAAACGGGTCCAGCTGAAGGGGCCAAGGTCAGGTACAAAAGTAAGTATCGTTCTTCCCTCTTTATCAGATGTGAGCTGCCCGGCAGTTTCTCTGCTTTCGCCGTCCATCAGGATACATTCACCGATTTTGCCTTTAATCTCATCATTATTACTGAGATCCACTTTAACAGGATCTTTTCTCTGCAGTTCACAGGGATTATATAAAAGGATATTTCCATCTCCCTTCACATGGGGAGCTATGGACTGTGCCGAATCCTCAAGAATAGAAGACCAGAGATTCAAGGCGATCACTTCATCGTTGTGAGAATAAGTATAGGCATTGGGTGTAGATGTCCCCGGGAGAATATCATGCATCTGGCTGCAGAGAACACGCTTCCAGGCCCTGTATATCTTCTGTGAAGGATATTTGCCGCTGTAATTCATAGCCGTCAGGGCTGCTGCCTCCGCGGCGAATGCAAGCTGCTCATTTTTCCTGTTCCAGCGTTTCATGATTGCTGCGGATGTGAGGGTACCGGCGCTGTGCAGTGTCAGGAGGAAGTCTCCTTCGTAGCGGTCCATCTTCTCTTTTTCATCATCCTGCAGTTCTGCAAAGAACTGGTCAGCCGAGCCCTGACGGATAATCAGATCAGTATCTTCTGACCGGCTCTGCTTTATGCCGGCCAGAACACTTTTTACCGATCCCTCTTTGGGAGCTCCGCCGACATCGCCGACTCCGTAATACTGAAAGGATTTCCAGATACCGCTCTTCTTTCCCAGATCATTCAGCCTCTTCAGGCGGTTCCGGTTCAGCTTGAAGGGGAATTTCACCTTGGAAGTATAGGCAGTAGGATTAAGAGCAGAGACCAATTCACTACCATCTTTCCCTCTCCAGATTCCCAGCTCAAATGGGATTCCCACAGCGCTGTGCCATGTCAGTTTCTGGGTGGAAAAACCCTTAATATCACAGTGGGTCAGAACTGTGGGCATGTTTCCGGGAAATCCGAAACAGTCTGGAATCATATAGTCCCGGCTGCTCTTTCCGAATTCTCTGACAGCCCATCGGTCACCATAAAGTATATTCCTCACCATTGATTCTACTGAGGGTACAAGAGCGTCGGTTTCATCCATACAGGTCCCTGCAAGATGCCATCGGCCCTCTTCAATATATTTTTTTATGGATGCGAATTTTTCGGGGTAGTATTCCTTCATCATGGAATAACGGATTGCACCTGTGAAGTTGAACTGATGGCCGGGATACTTCTCAAATCGGCTGATATTATCATCAAGGGTGTTCCTGATGTATTTTTTTATTGTTGTGGGATATTCCCAGCGCCACTGTGTATCAAGATGGGCATAGGGTATTAGAAATATTTCTTTTTTCACTTGAGATCACCTACTTATTTGTTGTGATCCACTATAACAGAAAAAAGATATTTATAATAAAATTATTGGAAAAGGGGATAAAAAAAGGAGCAGAATCGACCTGATCTGCTCCTTCAATAATTCTAAATAATTGGTGTGTTAATCATCATCACTGGTCTTGAGAACCGCAAGAAATGCAGACTGAGGCAACTCAACATTACCCACCATCTTCATTCTCTTCTTACCCTCTTTCTGCTTCTCAAGGAGTTTACGTTTACGGGAGATATCACCTCCGTAACACTTGGATGTTACATCCTTACGAAGTGCGGAAATAGTCTCTCTGGAGATAACCGTATTACCAATGGCCGCCTGAACAGCAATCTTAAACTGCTGACGGGTAATTTCACCCTTCAGTTTCTTACAGACGATTCTTCCCCGGTCATAGGCATTATCCTTGAATACCAGCTGAGACAGGGCATCCACCTTGTCTCCGTTGATCACGATATCGAGTTTAACCAGATTAGTGGGCTTAAACCCTATAACTTCATAGTCAAAAGAGGCATAACCCTTGGAGATGGATTTCAACTTATCGTAGAAGTCAAAAAGAACTTCCGCCAGAGGCATATCAAATTTTATTTCCACACGTTTTTCATCCAGATAATTCATACTGGTCTGAACACCGCGTTTCCCCATACAGAGGGTCATAATGGAACCCAGATAGTCTGTGGGAGTAATGATATCTGCTGTAATATAGGGTTCTTCACTCATCTCGATGGTACCGGGATCAGGAAATTCAGCCGGATTATCCAGATAATATACAGTTCCGTCCTGTCTTGTGAGTCTATAGCGAACCGAGGGAGAAGTCAGGACTATATTCAGACCAAATTCTCTCTCAAGACGTTCCTGAACGACTTCAAGATGAAGAAGGCCGAGGAAACCGCAGCGGAACCCAAAACCGAGTGCCGCGGAAGCATCCTTTTCGTACACCAGTGAGGCGTCATTGAGCCTAAGCTTATCTATAGCCGTATGAAGTTCTTCATACTGGTTTGTATCTACAGCATAAATTGAAGAGAATACGACAGGCTTGACCTCACGGAATCCGGAGAGTGCCTCATCACAGGGATTTTTATTCTGGGTGATTGTATCACCGACTCTGATATCAGAGATTATTTTGATTCCCGCAATAATATACCCGACCTGACCGGCTTTCAAGGTTTTACAGGGATACAGTCCCAGCTTGAAGGTTCCCACTTCCTCAACTTTATAAGTGGCGTTATTGGACATGATGAGGATTTCATCACCCACCGAGATGGAGCCTTCAAAAAGTCTGATATGGATTACGACACCTCTGTAGGCATCATAGTGTGAGTCAAAGATAAGACATTTCAGGGGATTATCCGGGGAGCCTGCGGGTGCAGGTATCCATTTGATCAGACCTTCGATAAGCTCATCAACTTTTTCACCTGTCTTTGCAGATACAGGATAAATCATCTCACGATCAAGACCCAGGTCATGTTCAATCTGGTCGGACACTCTTTCAAGGTCGGCACTGAGCAGGTCCATTTTGTTCACAACCGGAACAATATCCAGATCATGATCCATAGCCATATACATGTTAGAGAGAGTCTGTGCTTCCACACCCTGGGAGGCATCAACTAAAAGGAGGGCTCCCTCGCAGGAGCTGATGGCTCTTGAAACTTCATAGGAAAAGTCTACATGTCCCGGGGTATCAACCAGGTTCAGCTGGTATGTATTTCCATCAACAGATTTATATTCAATGGTAACAGCCTGAGATTTGATTGTAATCCCCCTCTCCCGTTCAATATCCATTGAGTCGAGCATCTGCTCGTGCATATCTCTTTCCGAAACGGAGTGGGATTTCTGCAGGAAACGGTCTGCCAGAGTGGATTTTCCATGGTCAATATGGGCAATTATGCAAAAGTTGCGGATTTTATCCTGTTCGTATTTCATACCTGAGAAATATATAGTAAAACGTTACTTTCTTCAATCGTCAGAAGAAGATAGCGGACTCTAAACCTGCTCCCAACTGAACTGCACTTTCCAGGTATCCGGCTTTTATGCCCTTGAATACAAACTGCATCAGTACGTAGCCGTCTTTCTCATTTACCGTCCACTTTCTGAGTACGATTACATCGTTGGCTGAGATACTGGCCTCGTCGGCTCCACCACCGGTATAGACCTTCTCCACAGTATACTGCTGCTTAGCCACCTGAGAGAGTACCATTCCGAACATGGGGGGAATAAGGTTTTCCCGGGTATCGGCATTGACTGCTTCCTTCAAAGGCACATCCGGGCGCTCTGCAAGAGTGACCCTGGAGTGTTTTTTAATACCCTCTGTGGTCTCCCAGTCCATAGTGATAATAGTACCGGGCGCAAGACCGAGGATAGCATCTCTGACATCCTGATTGCGCTGAACTTTTTTACCGTTGATGGATAGTATTATATCTCCCCGAGCCAGACCGAGGCTGTCTGCGGGAGATCCGGGTGTAACATAGAGTGTTTCCAGATGATCATAGGCCTGATATCCTCCCACACCGATCCATGAATGTTTGATGGCACCGCCGCCATAGAGATGAGGAAGCAGTGTTTTTACATACTCTCCGTCTATGGCAAAATTGACACCTTCAAAACCGGTAATCCCTGCAAATACAATTCCGTTTACCTCAGAGTCACTGTTCATAAGAGGACCGCCGCTGTTTCCCGGGTTTATAGGGACATCGACCTGAATGGATTCACCCATGGTCTGGAGCGGACGCCTGACTGCCGAGACAGAACCGGAGGTAATTGTGTTATTCAACCCACCGGGTGAACCGATGGCAAAAATCTTTTCTCCCAGACTGAACTGATCTATTCCTGCAAATGAGAAAACATAGGGTGCTTCAATCTCTGTTTTAAGCAGGGCGATATCAAAATGTCTGTCCCAACCTACAACCCTGGCGGGAATTTTTTCACCCCGGTCGTCGGAGAGCTTGATAAACAGACGGGAATAACCCTTATATTCGGGGTTCACTTCACTCTCAATTACATGATAATTGGTAAGGATATAACCCTTCTTATCTATAAAAAAACCACTTCCTATACTTCTGTCGGGATATCCGACTCCACGGTCCAGACGCAGTCCCTTATCAACCCAGACAGTAACGGTTCCCTCAAGGAGATCCTCCATCCTGATGGATGCGGAGAGGAATTCTTCGCTGAGAACCTGAGCTGCAAGGCTGCGATTTCCCAGCTCCTTTACGACCTTAGCAAGAGCCTTTCTGTTTTCACCCTTTGTAAAACGCTCTTCAAAATACTGAAGATCTTTATCACTCACATCTTCCAGAGAGACAAAGCCCTGGACTACCATTACGGCTGCGGCTCCGGCCATTTCAAATTCCAGAAGATTTTTTATATATTCAAGTTTAATGTTCTGTTCATCATAATCCCGGCGTATATATGAGGTCTGCCCTACTGCGTCAAGTGAACTGTAGAGAGAGAGGGCCTTCATATATTCCCTGTCATCCATGGACTGCTTGAGCTGTTTGTCCATCTCTTTAAGGGCCTGCTCTTCAAGGTTCGCATAATCAAGTTCAGGGGGATGCTCGCTCCCTCTGTAATGATAAATCCACTGAAGGGCTTCAGAGGGCCTCTCATCTTCCATAAGTGAATCGATCTGCTGAGAAGCGCGGCTTCCCGAATCATAGGCTTCCGATCTGTCTTCCATAGATCCTGATGAGTCTGCTGTTGCACAGGAGAACAGCAGCACTGCCATCATCCCTATAAAAAATATCTTTAATATCTTATTTATCATTGTTCAATCAGCAGCTCGTCCCAGCTGCCGTCTCCCTTCTGTTCTAGTAAAGCGTCGTAAAATCCGTTTTTTGAAAAATCCCATAACTGGTAACGTCTTCGGCTCCAGAGATCCTGATATTCTTCCAATCGGCTCTCTCTGCCTTCATATACAAATCCGGCAAAACGGCCGCTTATGTATTTCTCTTTCAGATCAAATTCACCGTCACTGTCTATATCTCTATAGCCTTCATAGGGCAGCCAGTTTTCAAGCAGTACAGTTCTGTCAAACTGACCGTCAAAGTTTGAATCCTCACGGAAACGTCTGATCATACCATCCACTACAGTATACTCTCTAAAAGGTTTCATTTCATCTTCAGTTACAGAATCAATAAGTGAAAAACAATTTTTAAGAATATCAGATTCATAAGTGAAAACGGGTGCATTCCCCGCAGGTTCCATCAGGAGCTGAACATGAAGGGCATCATCCCCTTCAGCCATTAAAAAGGTAAAACTGCCGGGCAGGTAGTGATATTCCCTGAAATTTCTTAGTCCTCCTGAAATATCAACACGTTCAATATAGGGGTAGTCATAATAATAAAAACTCCGTTTAAGATCATCCTGAATATATGTCACAGACTGAAGAACAGAGAATTCATCCCAGACCATCCTGGTATCAGCAATTCCGTCCTGATCAAAATCGAGTTCCCAGATCATTTCATCCCCTTTTTTCAGAATGGAAAAATCGACAATACCATCACCGCTGCTGTCCAGGGACACATAACTCAGCTCAGACATAAGCAGTCCCATATCGGGATGTTCTTTAACAAAACTCTGCAGAGTCTTAAGGGGCCAGATCCGTCTGCTGTCTGTAAAATCGGGAATATCCGTATCATCAACAGGAAGATTAAGAACTGTTTTTCTGATATACCAGCTGTTCAGATCATTCTCCTGTTCAAGATATAGATAAGCCAGAACCGATGGATTTTTATTTTCTTCAGAAAGAACCGCTCTTGCCAGAAGATCCGGATAAAGCAGGCCCTGACGCTCAATATATTCGGATAGAATTCCCGGATATGATTTATCATCGGTCCAGAGGCTGAGGAGAATCAGAAATCGCTGATCCTGGTATCTATAGACGCCCTCCTCTGCAAGTTTTACCGCACGCTCTGTCCTGCCAAGACGATGGAGGGACATAACTGTATAAAATAGAATTTCCTGACTATCTCTGGTGATCTCATTAATTGTGTAGTAGAGAGATTCCAGTTCACTGTCGTTTCCAAGACGGAAATGCATTTCAAACAGCCAGGCCAGAATATCACGGCTTTTTATATGCTGAGCCTGATATCCGCTGTAAAAAGCCTTGGAAAACCATTGCCTGGCTTCTTCATAATGTCCTGCACTCCGGGCTTCGAGTCCCTTGAAACTGAGAAGATCAGGATTCAGGCCATCATATTCCAGTCCCTTTTCAACAAGATCGGAAAATTCCTGCCACCGGGATGAACCGTAGGCATCCCAGGCATATCGTGCATAGAGTCTGGCAAGTTCTGTATCCTGACTCTGCGCTACGGCAGAACCTATAATACTGAGAAATATAAGAATAAGGATTAGTTTTTTTTTCACTTTTTTTCTTCAGGAATCACTTTTTTTGAATTCCGGTCCAAGTAGATTTCTGATGCTTTTATCGTCCAGAGTCTCTTCAACTAGAAGAGTTCTGGTGATAGATTCCAGCTGATCCCTGTGCTCATCAATAATATTTCTGGCTTTACCCAGATTATCATTCAGGATACGCCTGATTTCACTATCGATCAGGGATGCGGTATCATCAGAATAGTCTTTATGCTGTGCAATTTCCTTTCCGATAAAGATCGGTTCTTCACCACTTCCTAGAGAGATGGGGCCGACTTTACTACTCATGCCCCAATCACAGACCATTTTCCGCGCCATGTCGGTTGCCTGGTCTATATCGTTTTTTGCACCGGTGGTTGTCACATTGTATGTAACTTCCTCCGCTACATAACCACCGTAACATATACAAATACGATCTTCAATCCAGGAACGGCTTCTGGAATAATTATCGTTTTCCGGCAGGGAAAAAGTTACTCCCAGTGCTCTTCCTCTGGGAATTATGGTCACTTTGTGTATGGGATCGGCATTTTCAAGGTAGTAATGGAGCAGTGTGTGCCCTGCTTCATGATAGGCGGTCATTTCTCGTTCATGATGTGTCAGAACCCTGGATTTTCTTGCGACCCCCATCATAACTTTATCACGGGCCTCTTCAAAATCCTGATGCTCTACCACAAGAGCCGCTCTACGGGCGGCAAACAGGGCGGCTTCATTGACTATACTGGCCAAATTTGCACCTGAACTGCCCGGTGTGGCTCTGGCAATGACCGAGAGATCAACATCGGGGGAAAGATTTATCTTTTTACAGTGGATTCCTATAATGGCCTCACGTTCTTTCACATCAGGCATATCAACAACAACCTGCCGGTCAAAACGGCCCGCTCTCAGAAGTGCCGGGTCCAGAACGTCGGGTCGATTGGTAGCAGCAATAATAATAACAGCCTGCTCTGTATTAAATCCATCCATTTCAACAAGCAGCTGATTAAGAGTCTGTTCTCTCTCATCATGGCCGCCGCCGTATCCGGCACCTCTGGTTCGTCCCACAGCATCAATTTCATCTATAAACAGGATACATGGTGCATTTTTACGTCCCTGTTCAAAAAGATCTCTTACACGGCTGGCACCAACACCCACAAACATCTCTACAAAGTCGGAACCTGACATATGAAAAAACGGCACTTCGGCCTCACCGGCCACAGCCTTTGCCAGTAGTGTCTTTCCCGTACCGGGATTTCCTACAAGAAGAACTCCCTTGGGTATTTTAGCGCCGATTTTAGTGAATTTTTCCGGATGTTTGAGAAAGTCGACAACTTCCATCAGTTCAAATTTAGATTCATCCTGACCGGCTACATCATCAAAGGTGATGCTGTCTTTACCATGATCATATCGTTTGGCTTTACTCTTTCCGAAACTGAAGGCCTTATTCCCTCCTCCGCCCTGCATGGAGCGGAACATCCACCAGATAAAGAGAAAACTGATGGCCCAGGGGAGTAGCTGCAGCATTATGATAGCGGGAGAAATGGTTTTATCTCCCCCTTTGATGCTTACTCCCTTATCAATAAGGAGGCCCATAAGATTATCATCGTAATAGGGAATGACCGTCTTGAAGGACATCCCGCTTCGCTGATTATCCGAAGGATTTATATAACGCCCCTCGATTTCCTTTTGATCCAGAATCTGAACATCATAGATCATCCCTTTATTCACATATTCGAGGAACATGGAATAGGGAATTTCATTCATCTCACCCTGTGTTGAAAAAGAGAAGAAGAACATGAAAAAAAGAATGAGAATACCCAGAAACATGAGGGCAGAGCGGTTATTGTTGAAATTGAAATTGTCGTTATTGTTTTTATTACCGTTATCATCCTGGGGCATAATGACCTCTACCCCTAATTATAACACATAGAACATTACTCTTACTGTCAATATTGCTTATTTTTTTTAATTTTCCGTTTTTCGGTAGGATCATTTTTTGTGAATTAAGGGCACAGACAGACCTGTTTCCGCAGAACAGGAGTAGATCGGCGTCTTTAATTTTTACTGGAAAGTTCCTGAGTTCTGACTTCCCCAGAGCCCTTCTGATTACAGGAGTACTGATGCTTTCTGTATCGGGATTAATGTCAATAATACTAAGGATATGGTCACCTTCCTGCAACTCAGAGGCAGTAGATAATTCAATAATATATGATTCGGTCTCGTAAGGATGTTCTTTATCCAGATAGAAAACAGAATAGTGACTCTCTTCTTTTCCATTATCCGGCAAAAGGCTGAGAATAAGCTGTTCTCCTTTTTTCTGGAAAATAATTCCGTGGCCTTTCAGTATTATCCCATTTTTCAGATTGTCTTGAAGTGGTTTGAAAAATGCGGCAGGGATTCGCCTGTCCGATGAATACAGTCCCTTCTGCAGATGATTCATCTGTTCCAGAATCATGCTTTTCCTGCTCACAAAGGGGAGCTGAAAGAATACCTTACTGCTGCAGCCCAGTGATTCACCCATAGAGATCACAGTCCAGGGACAGCTCTTCTTCAGGAGTCCGTTGTAATGCTCTAAAACATCCTTCAGATCATGCTGGAATCTCAGCAGGGAGTCCTGTACAGCCGGAAAAGATTCTGAGATTGTATGAAGCAGATCAAGGCGGACCTTATTCCGCAGAAAATCAGTTTTCAGATTACTCTTGTCAATTACAGGGATAATATCCCGATTTACCAGATATTTCTCAATATCCACTCTATCCGTATTCAGGAGAGGTCTGATATATCTGTCCCGTTTAACGGGTATACCCTTCAGCCCCTCCAGGGAAGAACCAGAAAATAAGCGCATTAAAATGGTTTCTGCCTGATCGTTCTGGTTATGCCCAAGAGCAAATAAAACAGCCCCCCCACTCTGAGCTGCTATTTTTTCAAAATGGTGATATCGGTAAGTTCTTGCAGCCGCTTCAAGGCCGCAGCTTTTCAATTTTGAATAATGTTCCAGAAAACCCGGGGAGCAGCGTTTTTTGTACAGGGGGATTCCTAACTGACGACAGATAGATTCGACCTGCTCCTCCTCGTCTGAGCACTCCTCAGGGGAGCGGATACCATGATTTACATAGGCGGCAGCCAGATCATATGAAAACTGTTTTTGGAATTGACTGAGCAGGAGCAGGAGAGCCGTAGAATCAGGCCCCCCTGAGAATGCAGCAATTATTCTGAAAGGCTCAGTGATTCCCTCGGTAAGAGATGTGAGAGAGGAGAGAAACTCCCCTTCAATTCTTTCTGGAATTGATTTCATTTAACAGCTGCTCCACAGGGGCGTCAGACTGGGCAATAATACTCTTAACAGCCTGCACGATGGCGTTCTGTACTAGAGAATAATCCTCTGAGGGGAATACTCCCAGAACATGATCTACAACAGAGAGATCTTTGGAAGGTCTGCCGATCCCGACATAAAGTCTGAAGAATTTCCCTGTATCCAGATATTGAATTATTGATTTTAAGCCGTTGTGACCCGCGGAGGAGCCTCCGGGCTTCATACGGCATCGACCGGGTGGAAGATCCATATTGTCGGTGACAATAATAATATTTTCGGGTTTCAGAGAATACTTACTCACCAGAGCGGGAAGAATATTTCCGGAACGGTTCATAAATGTAAGAGGTTCCACCAGATGAACCCTACGATTCCCAAGGAAAGTAGAGGCATAGCGGTAGTTTTTAAAAAGGGGTTTCTTTAAAAACAGATTGAGCTGCCCTGAGAGCAGCTCAATAAGATCAAACCCGACATTATGCCGGGTTTGTTCATATTTCGACCCGGGATTCCCCAGGCCGATAATCATCAGCTCAGAATAACTATTATTCTGCGCCTTCTGTTTCAGCAACAGCGTCTTCAGCGTCTTCACCTTCTTCAGTTTCGACGACAACAGCCTTGGGAGCTGTTACAACAACGATTGTCTGTACCTCGGGGTTAAGAATCTTGACACCCTTAGCGACAGCAACCTTACCGACATGGATAGATTCACCCATATTCAGTCCACTGATGTCAATCTCAATAGTGTCAGGAAGGTCTGTAGGAAGACATTCGATTTCAAGCTCATGCAGCTTGTGCTCGAGGTTTCCACCTTCTTTAGTACCGATTGCAACTCCCACCAGACGGATGGGAACACGAGTCTTAAGGGTTTTACCCTTTTCAAACTCGTAAAAGTCAATGTGCTTTACTGTGTCAGTTACAATATCTTCATCAATAGCTTTCACAAGGACTTCAATAGTCTTCTTTCCCAGCTCAAGTTTGATGATTGTATTTTCTGTAACAACTTTGAATTTCTTACCAAATTCAATGGCATTTACCGCAATATGAAGAGGATCTGTATGACCGTAAACAACGGCGGGTATTAACCCTTCGCTCCTCAATTTCTTGGCAGGACCTTTCTTGAATTCTGTTCTTTCAATGACAGAAAGGGATTTCTGCTCCATCTTTTTAACTCCTTAGATAACAGATACCTTGAGCGGCAGGATTCGAACCTGCGAATGCCGGGATCAAAACCCGGTGGCTTACCGCTTGCCGACGCCCAAATTTTGTTTTTATATTTAAATATTAACCTGCACCGTTTTCCATCTCATCGGAATCGGGTTCAAGGTTATTATATTCTTTCAGGATTCTATCCTGTAGGATAGTCCTGAAGTCTGTATTTATCGGATGGGCTACATCCTTATACACACCATTTTTTGTTTTCCTGCTTGGCATTGCAATAAAAACGCCACTGTCCCCTTCAATAATCTTTACATTGTGTACAACAAAAGACTCATCAAAGGTAACCGTTACATACGCCTTTAGTTTGCCGTCAGCATTGACCTTACGAATGCGGATGTCAGTAATCTCCATACAGCTCCTCCTACCGCTTTAATGCAATATATATTCATTATATTACAAGTGCATCAGGAATGCTATTTAAGAAATAAATTCTTTCCACAAAAGGAAACTGCTCTTTCAGAGCCTCTTCCGCTTTATCGATCGATCCATGCTTCGGGAAAATCCCGAACAGGGCACTGCCGCTTCCGGATAAACCGGAAAATACAGCTCCTGAATCATAAAGAAGTTTGTAAATAAACTCAATAGGTTTGAAATGATTTCTGTAAGTTTCCATAAAGCTGTTATAGAAGGGCCATTCCGACGGTGGAAGGCTGTGATATGAAGAGATCATATCTTCTTTTGTCAGAAGACCTTGACTCAGTTTTCCACTACCCATTGCCTCGTCCACAGCCCTGTATGCGGCGGCTGTGGAAATGCCCTCAGCCGAGGCCCTGACAATAAGTCCCTCCAGGGATGGCGGAGTTCCAACATCCTCAAGGATTTCACCTCTGCCGCTAACTGCCGCTGAGGCGGATTTCATAAAAAAAGGAACATCACTGCCCAGAACAGCAGCTATATCCAGCAAAACAGCCTCTCCCGGATCAAAATCGAGAAGGAGTCTGAGGGCTTTCAGGGTTGCTGCAGCATCAGATGAGCCGCCCCCAAGCCCTGCTTCACTTGGTATTTTCTTATCAACTGAAACCTCTATCCCCTCCTTGCCTGCTCCGCTCTTCCTGAAAAGCTGTACTGCCTTGTAGATCAGGTTGCTTTCGGGAGGACAGTTGAAATCTCCGTTGATAATGATCTCACCCGGATGATCTGTGAGGGTAAATGTCAGACGGTCATAGAGGCTGACGGCCTGAAAAAGTGAAAGGATATCATGAAAGCCGTCCGCTCTGGACCGCCCCACCTCAAGATGGAGATTAATCTTGGCAGGAGTCTTGATCTCTACTCTTCTCATTCTCAGCTTTTCTCGTGGGGAGCATCGCCGCGGACAATATAGTGACAACCTCTGGAATGCTGATTATTATAGGCAGCCTTCGTAATAACAGATGCTGTGAGTACAGAGTTACGCAACTCTACCAGATCCCGGGTCAGCCCGGCCTGTCTATAAAAACGGTCAATCCTGTGGGAATGGTAGTTCAGGTCAGCCAGAGCTCTGGCCAGCCGTTTTCTGGAACGGATAATACCCACATAGTTCCACATAAGGGCCTGTATACTGTGAACATCGCTTTTTATCAGAATGGGATCAACCTTGTCTTCATCCTGAGGGAAAATCCACTGAGGAATAGAGCGTCTCAACGCGAGAGACGGTCTTTCAAAGTTATCCGCAATTTCCCATCCCGAACGGAGCCCTAATACAAGACCCTCAAGAAGAGAGATGGAAGCCAGTCTGTTTGCTCCATGGACACCGGTACAGGCTGTTTCACCAACCGCATACAAACCGGGAACACTTGTCTCCCCGTTCATATCCACCTTGATTCCTCCGCAGAAATAGTGTGCCGCAGGAACAACAGGAATGGGCTCTTTAGTTATATCAATGCCTATTTCCAGGCACTTTGCATAGATTCCCGGAAAACGGGATGGAATATCGATCACCATCCGGGGAGTATCAAGATAAACATAAGTGGAGCCGCAGCGCTCCATCTCCATATAGATTGCCCTGGATACTTCATCCCTCGGTGCAAGATCTTTAAGACTGGGGTTATAGCGCTCCATGAAGGGCTCTCCCCTCTTATTGATCAGAACGGCACCTTCACCTCTTACAGCTTCAGAAATAAGGAAGTTCTCTGCATCTCTGTGGTACAGTGTGGTGGGATGAAACTGAACATATTCGGCATTGATAACCGTTGCTCCGGCCTGATAGGCCATGACGATTCCGTCACCTGTTGCAACCGCGGGGTTTGAGGAGTGCTGAAACAGATTCCCTACTCCCCCTGTAGCCAGAATTACGGCTCCTGCAAAAACAGGTGTGACCGTACTGGTTTCACAGTTGAGCATATAGGCACCGATAATGCGGTTTTTACCATAGCGGGCCTGTGTATCTGTGGAGTGATGGCAGCTTGAAATAAGGTCGATGGCCATGTGAAAAGGAAAGATCTGTATCCCTTTCATCTTTTTTACATAATCCAGCATACCTGTCTCAATGGCCTTACCCGTTATATCTCTATCAAAATAGATACGCCGGACCGAATGAACAGCCTCACGGGTGAGCTTCAATGTACCGTCTTCATTTTTGGAAAAATTGATTCCCAGTTTATCCACCAGATATTCATCAACCAGAGCGGGACCTGTCTTAGTCAGGATATCCACGGCCTCTGAATTATTAAGATAATCACCGGCTTTTATGATGTCGTCCGCAAGAAGTTCAGGGCTGTCTTCATCACCGTTCCCTACAATGCCCCCCTGGGCATAATAGGTGTTTGACTCTTCCAGCACATCCGATTTGCTGAAGATTCCTACTTTAAGACCTTTTTCGCTGGCTGTTATCGCCGCGGCAAGGCCGGAAATTCCCATTCCGAGAATAATGACATCAAATTGGTTAATATCAGGCAAAACCTACTCCATTACCAGAGAAAAATCGAATGCAGTTACCGAATGGGTCAGTTTTCCAATAGAAATATAATCCACTCCCGTGTTGTTGTAACGTTTAATCTTCTCAATATCCATATTACCGGAAGCTTCAAACTCAACTTCATTTCTGCGCATCTGTACGGCTTCTTTAGTCATTTCAGGACTCATATTATCCAGCATGATTACATCAGCCTTGTATTCCAGAGCCTCTTCAACTTCCTTCAGGGTTCTGCACTCCACTTCAATTCTGTAGTGGTCACCCCATTTTTCACGAACACTGGAGACAGCCTCACGGATTCCGCCGGCAGCATCAATATGATTGTCCTTGATCATGACCATGTCGTAGAGTCCCATTCTGTGATTCTGACCACCACCCATTTTGACGGCATACTTTGAGAGTGTTCTGTATCCGGGAAGTGTTTTTCTGGTATCCAGAATTGTGACATGCCCCTTATCCTGGGCAGCCTTGATATGATTGGCGGTGCATGTAGCGATCCCCGACATAAAAGAGAGAAAGTTAATGGCTGTTCTCTCGGCTTCCAGTACCGCTGCAACAGGCCCTGTGAGCTCGGCAATTATATCACCGGGTTTAAGAGCATCTCCATCTTCCATCTTTTTGTCGACTATAATCCTTGAATCCACTTTGACAAAGACCTGACAGAAAAATGAGATCCCTGCAAGAACTCCGGTATCCTTACTTTTCAGAAAAGCTTTTGTCATCTGCTTATCATCAAAGATGGCTCTTGATGTTACATCTCCAGCATCGGCCAGATCTTCAGACAGGGCCAGTTTCAATAATTCATTAAAATTTTGATCATTCATAATGAAATTCATTCTAATTAATAAATCGGCGGTTGGCAATATTAGAAAAAAATGGTATTAGTTGATTACTTTTTATTACTATAAAGCTTCAAGGATAGTATGGATGGTTCGGTCTGACACAGAAACAGTTGGGGATTTAGAGTTCCCATATTCGTATTTTGCCGTAGCAGAGGAAGATGAAATCTTCGAAGAAGGCATCGATACATTCGATGAAGAGATGGACAAAGACTACGATGACGGTATTGCACAGTCAGATGTAGATCATCTTGAAGATGAAAGTGAAGAAGATGAAATAGGGGATGACGAAGATAACATCACCCCCTTTGCATATAATGATGAGTTCGCCGATTACGACGAACTCGAGGAGTAATTCTTAAGCTTCTTCTCTGAAAAGAGACTCTGATTCAAACCAGACACCCTCAAGATCGTAATATTCACGAGCTTCAGCTGTCATAATCTGAATAACAAGGCCACCGCAATCCATAAGAATCCACTGATCCTCATTTTTAGTATTCTTATTATTTCTCAGCACCAGATTTTCATCATCTCTCAGCATATCAAGAACCTTCATCTGAATACCTCTGAGGTGCATACGGCTGGTTGCCGTAACAATAATCATATAATCAGCCCAGGAACACTTTCCTTCCAGATCCAGTACAACTGAATTCAGGCCTTTGGCTTCCTGTACAGCTTCCAGGGCTTTTCCCCAGTATATAAAACCTTTTTTACTATTTAACGTATCGTCCATCGAAATCCTTTCCAAGTATAATTATAATATCTACAGTTTCATCACGGTTTTGATCCACATCGGTATGGATCTTTTGACATTTTATCAGATTTGCCACTCTCTGAGCAGCTGCCGGATCGCCCTTTTTGTCTAATATAACTGTATTTTCGTAGCGGCTGGAGTCTGCATTCTTAAGAGATGCTATCTCATAACCGTAACTTTTAAAAATTTGTGCTGTCCGGCTGGCTAATCCATTTCTGGTAGTTCCGTTCTGAATCTCCAGAGAAACAACCAGTTTTTCATCCTTCAGCACATCAAAATCCGACAGAGAATCCTGCATCTGTTTAACAGTTTCCCTTAAAAGTTTCCCGTCGTAATGGGGGAAATAAAGAATCTGAGAATCCACCTTACGCCTTGTTCCCAGCACCTGCTGGAAAACAACGCGATCCAATTCCAGGGATGTTATCTCCTGGAGAAAGGAATCAAAGGATTTGCTGTCCAGATTTGTATTAATAACAGGAAACAGATATTTCTGAAATGCCTCTGAGAACTTTGCATCATACATATGACTCAATTTTTTCAGAAGCCCGATAACAAGATCATGCTCCCGCTTGATTCGGTCATCTGCAGATTCACCTTCAATTTTATAACACAGATAATCTACAGCCTTGTCTCCGTCAAGATTCACACTTCCCGAGGGGAGTAGAATCTGCTGTTCATCATTCTGAATAATCACCGGATTGGGAAGGAAAATATCGACCCCTTCCAGAAAATCGACAAGACTCACCAGGTTCTCTTTTTTTATCTGCAGATAAAAATCAGGGACAATTCCCGTTAGAATCCCTATCTGTTCAAGATAATAGGATGGATCCTCCGTATTATAGAGAGTATCAATCCTGTCCACTCTATTGAGAGAGCGAATAAGAGCGCCTGTCTCTTCAGGTATATTCAGCAGAGCACCTTTCTTAGTCTCGGGATGATAAAAATAGACTTCTGTCACCAGAGGTTTATCATCCTCTTCGATTATGATCAGGGTTGTAATAAGCTTCTGATCAATGACCATTTCCTTATAGTCGTCGATTTTCATAGTAAGCAGAATATATACAGAAAGTCCTGCAAGGATGAGGAATACAAGGATCAGTAAAAGCAGTGACAGGTCGGGGGCTCTTCTATCTTTCATAAAGGCTTATTGTAACCTTTCCTGAGCTTTTGATACAACTCCCTGCTGTCAGGAGAGAGCAAGTTGTTCCCGGACTGCAGATGCTCTGCCATGGCATCCAGAATCTGAAGAATCATTGAGTCCAGCGGCTGCACCAGCAGGCTGCTGCGTACGCTGTCATCCAGATGTTTACGACCCGGCTCCATATAGTCCGCTGCAAAGAGAATAAGGCCTGCCTCATCCATCAGAGGATGTCCTGTCGTATGATAACGGACAGCATCCAACAGGGACTGATCAGTGACATTATACTCATTTCGAAGAAGCCAGGCGGCGGCGAAACCATGCTGCAGAACCGGATGCTGCCTATTGAACTCAGACAGAGTCCGCTGATCCTTCAAAGCCGCTTCATGAATCCTTCCTTTATCCCATTCCCTTGCAAGATCATGAGCCAGGGCGGCAATGCGCAGCATACCAGGTTCAACAGAGTAATGCTCAGCCAGAAAAAGTGCATAGTCCGCAGTCCGGAGACAGTGGTTCCAGCGTTTTTTACTGAGATCAGACTCCCCTCTTTTCAGCAGTAGAGATTCAAGCTCCATAGAGCTTCTCCTGCCGGATATAGTTCAGCACATCCTGAGGTAGAAGATTCTGTACATCTCCGCCTGATTTTATTGAATTACGGATATCTGTTGATGATGCTTCAAAAATTGGATTCTCAAAATAGCGGTGAGGATAGGGAAAATCAAGATCTTCCGGTCGGCCTCTGTGACAAACAATGATATCCGCCTCCAGGCACAGCTCGTCAGCCTTATGCCAGCGAGAAAATCCGGGAACAAGATCGTCACCGATAATAAGACCGGGTTTACTGTCCAGAGAGTAGAGCTCTTTAAAATATCTGATTGTATCAATGCTGTAGGATATACCCTTTCGTTCGTACTCACAGGGGGAAACAATGACATGCTCCCAATTCTGAACTGAGAGTTCCACCATTTTCAGTCTCTGCTGAAAGCTGACATCTTCACTTATATTTTTGTGAGCGGGTCTATAGGAGGGAACAAGTACCAGTTTATCATAGCCGAACTTAATTCTTACGGCTTCGGCAATATTGAGGTGTCCCAGATGGGGAGGATTATAAGTCCCCCCCAGCATGACAAGTTTCATTTCAGGTTGCCATTTTCAGCATGGCCAGCTTCAGTTCATCCAGACCTTCCCTGGAAAAAACAGATACGGCTATGACATGCTCCTCAGGATAAAGTCCCTGTAGTTTTTCTAGATTTTCCCGAGCAATTTCCAGATCAATTTTGGTACCGAGAAGCATTCTCGGTTTGTCCAGAAGCTCAGGATTATATTCTTTCAGCTCAACAAGGAGCTTGGAATAGGTATCATGAAAATCGTCTTCTCCCAGATCTATCAAAAAGGCAAGTCCAGCTGTTCTTGAAATATGTTTCAAAAACTGTAACCCGAGACCGAGTCCATGGGATGCACCTTCGATAATTCCTGGAATATCCGCCAGTACAATGTCCTTTTCACCCAGACGAAGCATACCCAGATTGGGAATCTTTGTCGTAAAAGGATAAGAAGCTACGTTTGGATTGGCATTTGTCAGAGCCTTAAGGAGGCTCGATTTACCTACACTTGGAAATCCTACAAAACCGATATCGGCAATCAGATTTAATTCCAGTTTAATTTCTGCATATTCCCCAGGCATTCCAGGCTGAGCAAAACGGGGGGTCTGTTTACGGGATGTTCGAAAGTGCCAGTTTCCCTGACCACCGTTACCGCCCTGCAGAAATGTCCATTCTTCACCATCAACGTTTTCAGAGAAGTCTTTAAGTACATCATTTGTCTGATAATCACGGACAATGGTTCCGGGGGGTACTTCGATAATAACGGCTTCGCCGTTTTTACCATGCATACGCTTACCCTTGCCGCCGTAACCATTAACTGCTCTATATACGTGTTTTCGGCTCAGATGGGATAGTGTTTTCAAGTTATTTTTAACAAGAAAAACAACATTACCCCCACGACCTCCGTCACCACCGTCCGGACCGCCCTGAGGGACGTATTTCTCTCTCCGGAAGGAAACGCTACCAGCGCCTCCCTCACCTGAGTATACTTCAAGACGAGTTTCGTCTATAAATCCTTGCATAGAATATTATTATTCGCCCTTAGCGACAATAGAAACTCTTTTTTTGCCTTTTTTGTCATGAAAGAGAACATTTCCAGCCTCGGTTGCAAAAAGGGTATCATCTTTACCAATACCTACATTTTCACCGGGGTGTACTTTAGTTCCTCTCTGACGGACAAGAATTTCTCCGGATTTAACAAGCTGACCACCAAATCTTTTGACACCCAGTCTCTGAGAATTGGAATCTCTTCCGTTTTTGGAGCTTCCTCCACCTTTCTTATGAGCCATTATCGTTTCCTCACGTCTGTAGTTTTAATTTGAATGCTGCCGGGATACTCTTCTTGTAAATCCCGCAGCCCTAACATTAACATATCAACAGTACCTCTGAACCATTCATGGTACCTGTCAGAAACATCAAGAACCTCAAGTTCAAGATGCCCCTCTCTTTCAGCCCCACCGATGATTTCTATACCATCAGTATGACTAAAGAGCCTGGCAGCCGTTCTCAGCAGAACTGAGACACCCGCACAGGCTTCACTCGGCAGATCAGTTGTTCTATTTGCGTGACCTTGAGATGTCAGGGTCTTTAAAAGACCGGAATCTCCGAAGGTTAGAACAATCCGTATCACAGGTTCGCTTCTTAAGCGCCCAGGATATCTTCTACCGTAAGCAGAGTATAATTCTGACGATGTCCCTGTGTTCTTCTGTAGCCTTTTCTTCTTTTAAACTTGAATACTTTGACTTTAGGGTCTTTGACATTACTTTTGACAACGGCAGTAACTTTTGCTCCATCCACATAAGGTGAACCTACGATAGGATCTCCCTCACCGGAAATAAGCAGTACGGAATCGAATTCCACTTTGTCACCGGACTGTTTGTCAAATTTGTCGACCTTTAACACAGCACCTTTTTCAGCTTTATACTGTTTGCCTTTGATTTCTACTAGTGCATACATTTCAGTTAACCTCAACAATCTATTATTTTGGCACTCAATGGGTATACCATTTAGGCGTAACTTGGTCAAGTGCCGACATTTACATCTTACTGAGGAATGGAATGTTCACCAGTTCAAATCCGTTCTTAAGTACCTGCAGTGCAGATCGAGTTAGCTCTATTCTGCTTATGGTCAGCACCTTGTCATCAATGCCCAGGATGGGGCAGTCATGATAAAAACGGCTGAAACTTTTAGCCGTGTCATAGAGATGACAGGCTACAGCTGAAGGGTTCAGATCTGAGGCCGCAGAGCGTACTGCTCCGGGGAAAGAACTCAGGTTTTTCACCAGTTCCCACTCAGCATCAGAACTGAGAACAGAATAATCGGGGGCAATACCTTCATAGTCCCCTTTCTGTTCCTCAAATTTTTCAAGCATAGAGCTGATACGGGCACTCATATACTGCAGATAAGGTCCTGTATTCCCGTTAAATGACAGTGATTCTTTAGGATTAAAGATCATATCCTTATAAGGTGACACCTGGAGAAGGAAATAATGAAGAGCTGCAAGAGCAATTTTATGCCCCGTCTCTTCCACATCACCTACAGTGTCGGCTCTTTCTTTATTTCTTATCTCGTCACTTGCCATTTCGGAGAGTGTTTTAAGCAGATCATCCGCATCCACCACAGTCCCCTCTCTGGACTTCATCTTCCCCTCGGGAAGATTGACCATACCGTAGGAGAGATGGAAAAGCATTTCCGCCCATGAATAACCTAAGCTCTTGAGTGCATGGAACAGAACCTGGAAGTGATACTCCTGTTCGGCACCCACAACATAAATCAGCCTGTCAAAGGGAAAATCTCCGTGTCTGGCAATGGCTGTACCCAGGTCCTGAGTCATGTAGACCGAAGTACCGTCAGAGCGGAGCATAACCTTGGTATCCATTCCGATATCTGAAAGATCCAGGCGGATACTGCCGTCGTCATCCTTATAAAAGACTCCCGCTTCCAACCCTTTCACCACCTCATCCCTTCCGGAAAGATAGGTGTCGCTTTCATAATAATATTTGTCAAAAGAGATATTGGTATTTTTATAGGTTTCAGAAATACCGTCAATGGTCCATTTATTCATCCGTTTCCAGAGGGCAACAATTTCCTTATCACCCTCTTCCCATTTACGAAGCATATCCTGAGCCTGTGTTTCGGCTGTTTCATCCTCCTTGGACCACTGATTGAATTTTACATAGTAATCACCAACCAGATGATCACCCTTCCGGCCGGTTGATTCGGGTGTAGCACCCTCGCCAAATTTCTGATAAGCCAGCATGGACTTGCAAATATGGACACCCCGGTTATTAATAAGGTTCACTTTCTGAACCTCCGCACCCGAGGCGATTAATATTCTTGATATACTTTCACCGATGGCATCGTTTCTCAGATGACCGAGGTGGAGTGGTTTATTTGTATTGGGACATGAGAATTCAACCATAATTTTCTGACCGGCAAGAAGATCAGAGTATCCATACTCACTGGTGCTGCTCTCTTCAATAAGGTCTGCAATCAGAGCAGGCCTGTCCAGAAAAATATTTACATAGGGACCTGCTGTTTTTACTGAGCCGGGAATATCGGAACCCAAAGCCTCCACAACTGCTGCTGCAATAGCGGGAGGTGCTGTTCTGAAATCTTTAGCAAAAGGAAACATGGGAAAAGCCAGGTCTCCCATTTCGGGTCGGGGTGGATGCTCAACAATAATTCTACTGGAGAAATCAGACAGATCCAGTCCTTTCTCTTTTGCTGCACTTTCCAGAGCCTGTGACATCAGTTCAAGCCATTGTTTTTTCTGTTTATCCATATCCGCCTCGCATGTTTCTCGGTTTAAAGGATTTAAGCAGAATTAGTCTGAATAGTCAATAAAACAGCCTGAAAGGTGGGGAGAGAACTACTCTCTCTCCTCCTTTGAAAATTCTCTCAGTTTTTCTTTCTCCAACTGGAATAGATCCTGAAGCCCATGGGTAATTTTATGAATATCATCAGCCGACTCGGTTACACTCTGTCTCAGCTCATCATTACTACGGCCGCCCAGCTCAGAAAAATTAGAAATGGTATCATAACTTCCACCATTACCCATAACCACACCGTTCATCAGCTTACCCATACTTTCAAGACAGGCAATTGAATCTTCCAGTATAAGCTCGGCATCCCGGTTGAGTCTGTTACAAAGGCTTAGAATCTTCAGGTCCATCTCCTCAGGGTTGTCCCTGTATTCATGACTGGCCTTTCTTATTGCCCCCGATGTATCCCCTTCGGGGGCCAGTTTGCTTGAGAACCATCTCAGACGGTCTCCGAATTTTACAAGGATCTGAAAAGTTTTTTCGTACTCTTCCCGATTATTCTTTTTATAGAAGTTACCATCCACCAGAATAATCTTCATGGGATAGTAAAGTTTCTTCTGATAATTCTCCTCAAAAAAAGTATTCAGCGCCGCCATGGAGTAGGCAAAGGCCATATATTTTTCATTAGGACTGTATTCGGGGATAAAACTGAGCTCGGGAAGATCCCAGTAGCGCTGCAATTCCAAGGCGAGTTCCCCAAGCTTCTTCTCCCGGGTAAAGATTCTAAACTGTTCCGACAGGGAATCCATCCAGAACTGCCTGTAGAAATAGAACCAGTCCTCTCCTCCTACGGAGACAGGAATCTGATAAAAAGGATCTTCCATAAGAACTTTCATCAGCTCTGAGAGAGGAACTGCATTATTAAACTCACGTATTTTCTGAAAAAGTGTATTACACCTTTCGATGCTTTCAGTAATTTTCTCATCAAGTGAAGATTCATCCGATTCATCATCTGAATAATAAAGGAGAAACACAGCTTCAAGCAGCTTGATCGAAGGCACAGTCTTAAAGGATTTCAGAATAGCTGCCAATTGCACAAGTGAATCTTTCACATTGGAGAAACCTGCGGCAAGCAGGGTTCCGTCAGGAGAGTCGGGAAACTGGCTGGTAATCTGGTCATAGGGAAAGAGACTTAACTGATAAAGCGTATTGAGAGTCCTGGTGGTCTCCATCATTCTCATGCGGTCTTCTCTCCCTATCTGAGCAAGAAGCACCTCCGTATCCTCACTGATCTTTTTCCTGATTGCAGGGCCGCCCATATTGGGATTTTTCCGTCCCATATCCAGTGGATCAACCTTATCTTTGAGAGAATCATGGAGCTGCTGGAATTCCAACTGTCCGATCAAGGCATAGAACTTAACCTTATCAATACCAAAGCAACCTGAAAGAGGATGTTTAATAAAGCTTGCCGAATATTCTACATCTTTCAGTTTTTTACAGAACTCTCCGGACAGAGCCTGATGTTTTACATCAATAAGATCGGGACTGAGGTAAGACAACTGCCTCGCAACAGCCTTTACCACATGCTTTTTTGTCAATTCCAGCTTATCTTTCATCAAAAATAGCGATTGCAGAAATATTATCATCTTATCTAACCAAGGAAGTGCCTTATATTCGTCTTCTATTGACTGAATAGACTCATTTTCAACGTGATTATCCATTGGTTCTTGACTAACATGGATATTTTCTTCCATTTTTTCGATCATTTTACGTCTTTCTTCGGAAGAAAGGTCTTTCACAAGCCTGTCAAATACATTATCTTTACCCATAAAACTATTTTATTGCTATTTAACATGATTAGCAACGAGTTCTTTTATTTAGAACCTGAGAGGTATAAGCATGGGACAATCTGAAATTGCTGTATTTGATACTACTTTACGGGATGGTACACAGGGTACGGGAATCAACTTTACCCTGAAAGACAAACTTGAGATTGCAGAAATGCTCGACAGCTTCGGAATTGACTATATTGAAGGCGGATTTCCTCTGGCTTCCGAACGGGAAACTGCTTTTTTCAAAGAAGTCCGTTCTCTCAACCTGAAGCACTCAAAGATCTGTGCATTCGGCTCCACCCGCAAACCCGATGGTAAAGCCTCCCAGGATGCTCATATCAGCGCCCTGCTTCAGGCCGAAACTCCCACAGTAGTTATTGTGGGTAAGGCTTGGGATGCCCATGCTCAGGAAGTTCTGAATACAAGCCTGGAAGAGAATCTGAACATGATTTTTGACTCAGTCAGCTATCTAAAAGGTGAAGGACGTGAAATAATTTTTGACCTGGAGCATTTCTTTGACGGTTATATCCATAATAAGGAATATGCGTTGAAAGTTCTGCAGACAGCAAGCGAAGCCGGTGCAGATTGTCTGGTAATGTGTGACACAAACGGCGGAACACTTCCCCAGACAGCTATTGCTACAATAAATCAGCTGCATGGTATGAACCTGGCGCCCCTGGGAGTTCATTTCCATGATGATACCGGAACAGCGGTTGCCTCCACCATCCTTTCTGTTGATGCAGGAGCAGTACACGTACAGGGAACAATCAACGGCTGGGGAGAGAGAGTCGGAAACGCCAACCTCTGTGCCATCATCCCCAATCTGGTTCTTAAAATGGATAAAAAGATCCATGCAGGGGAACACCTGAAAGAGCTGACTAAACTTTCCCGCTTCACAGCAGAAAAAGCGAATATCATTCCTGAAAAGAATCAGGCCTATGTGGGAGAGTCAGCATTCAGTCACAAAGCCGGACAGCACGCTGATGTTCTGGCCAAGGCTGAACACCTTATGGAACATATGGACAGTGCCCTGGTTGGAAACTCAAGACGCATTCTCCTTTCAGAACTGGCCGGAAAATCTACCATAGTAAGAAAACTGGCAAAATACGGTGATTTCAACAAGAACTCCCATATCGTAGCTTCTCTGACTGACACTCTGAAGAAGAAAGAGATGGAAGGATATGAATACGAAGCGGCGGAAGCCTCATTTGACGTGATCATGAGAAAGGCTCTGGACAAATTCACTCCCCTGTTTGAGCTTAAGAACTATCATCTTGAGTCCTACAAGACCATGGACAGCAAGAGCAAGACAGTGGGACGTATGTTTCTTAATGCCGGTGGCATTGAACATATGGGAGCGGCAGTCGGTGAAGGTCCCGTTGATACACTGAACGCCTCGGTTCGTGATGCCCTGATCCCCAGTTTCCCCTTCTTGAAGAATATTCACCTCTCGGACTACAGGGTTCGTGTTCTCAACCCCGAAGAGGCGACAGCCGCAAAGGTCAGAGTATTTATTACTTTCACCGACAATAAATCAACATGGGACTCAGTAGGTGTTTCGGAAAACATCATTGAGGCTTCATGGGAAGCTCTGATCGATGCGATCAACTTCTACTACAACAATGTGGTTCTTGAAGAATAATTATTTATTCCGATTAGAATATAGTTTTGACAAAAACAATGGGGCTGCCCTCCGGATTCCGGAAGGCAGCCCCCTCTTTATTTATAAGACTTAATCAATATCTGCTGAAAAACCCTGAGCTGAACAAGATATTCATACCTCCTTCAGCCTTATTGTTTTCCTACCAGCTGCCGGGAAGAGGATTACAGGTAACAGTTTCCCCTCTCAGATATTTGATCCCGATAACCGCTGCCTTAGCGGCACTCGTGGTGGTTGTATAGGGAATCTTCCGTTTAACTGCCTCGGTCCTGATCTCTTCATCCTCAATCTGAGAAGAACGTCCCAGAGGTGTATTGATCAGCATGTCGATACGACCGCTGCTCATATGATCCACTACAGAGGGATGCCCCTGGTGCAGCTTGAGTATGACCTCAGAGAAGATACCGTTTTTATAGAGGAAGTCTGCGGTCCCCCTGGTGGCGGCAATCTCAAATCCCATCTCTACAAGATCTTTAACAATGGGGAGTATGATCTGCTTATCCTTATCCGTAACTGTTACAAAAACTCTCCCCTTGATAGGAAGATAGCAGCCTACGGCAGCCTGTACCTTGGCAAAGGCCTCTCCATAGCTCTCTCCTATACCGATGGCCTCTCCGGTAGACTTCATCTCCGGTCCGAGAACCGGATCAAGTCCGGAAAAGCGGTCAAATGAGAAGACTGCTTCTTTTATAGCCCATCCTGTCTGACAGTATCCCTGTCCTACACCGCTTTTCTTATCCACAAGCCCCTGTTTCATAAGATCTGTTCCATTCCACAGCTTAACTGCAGCCTGAATCAGATTGACACCTGATGTCTTGGAAAGAAAGGGAACCGTTCTGGAGGCTCTGGGGTTGACTTCAAGGATATAGAGAACATCATCCTTTACAGCAAACTGTATATTCAGAAATCCCTTGACCTGAAACTCACGGGCAATGGACACTGCCGCATCGGCCATCTCGTTGAGTATCTCGGGAGTCGATTTATAGGGAGGGAACACACAGGCAGAGTCACCGGAGTGAATCCCCGCTGCCTCGATATGCTGCATAATACCACCGACATATACATTTTCACCATCAGATACGGCATCAAGATCATATTCAAAGGCATCTTCCAGGAACTGGTCCACCAGTACGGGTCTGTCATCGGAGATTGGAATCCCTTTGGAGAGGAAAATATCCAGTTCATCTTCCGAGTAGGCGATAAACATGCTTCTGCCACCCAGAACAAACGAGGGTCTCAGAAGTACGGGAAATCCGATCTCCCTTGAAAACTGTGCCACTTCTTCTCTGTTATAGGCACTCTTGTTCCTGGGTTGATTCAGTTCCAACTTGCCCATGGCTTCTGAGAACAGTTTTCTGTCCTCCGCCTTGTTGATATTATCCACTGCCGTACCTACGACGATGGCTCCAGCCTCTTCAAGCTCCTCCACCATATTAAGTGGAGTCTGACCGCCAAGCTGAACAACAATCTTGTTAACCTGTTCTTTCTTCATAATCTGCTTTACAGATTCTGCAGTCAGAGGCTCCATATAGAGACGGTCTGATATATTAAAGTCCGTAGAGACAGTTTCAGGATTGGAGTTGATCATGATTGTCTTGACTCCCTCTTCCCTGAGACTCATGGATGCAAGAGTACAGCATGTGTCAAACTCAAGACCCTGGCCGATTCTGTTGGGTCCGGATGCAAGGATTATGACTCCCTCATCTCCTGTTGGTGTACCTTCATCAATCTCACCCCAGGTGGAGTAGAAATAAGGAGTTTTTGCGTTGATCTCCCCTGCACAGGTATCTACAAAGTGATAACTGGGCTCTATCCCCATGGACAGTCTCAGTTTTTCAACGGCTGCAGTAGATTCTGATGTCAGTTCGCCGATTCTGCTGTCAGAGAGACCGCATTTCTTGGCTTCCATCATAAGAGATTCATCCAGTTTGGAAGCTGCTGCAATTCTGTTTTCGAGTTTTACCTGCTGCTGCAGCTGATAGAGAAACCAGATATTGAACCCTGTCTTTTCAGAGAGTTCTTCAAGAGATCCCTTGGGATTCCATTTTATCCAGGTATAGGCACCCATGAGTCTTCGAGGATGTGCTGTCGTAAGGATTCTTTCGAGCTCCTCATCGGACACCCGCATTTCAGTCAATCCGTCATGCCCTGTTTCAGCGGCTCTCAGTGCTTTATTCAAGGCCTCGAGAGCTGTTCTCCCAAGAGCCAGTGCCTCACCTACTGATTTCATCTGTGTACCCAGGGCGGAATAGCCGGTGGGGAACTTTTCGGTCTCAAAACGGGGAACCTTTACAGCACAGTAATCCAGTGCAGGTTCAAAACAGGATGCTGTTTTACCGGTAATTTCGTTTGTTACCTCATCCAGGGTATAACCGACTGCCAGTTTGGCGGAACAGCGAGCGATAGGAAATCCAGTGGCCTTACTCGCAAGTGCCGAAGAACGTGAGACACGGGGATTCATTTCAATAACAATCATCCGGCCTGTATCGGGCTTAACGGCAAACTGTACATTTGAACCGCCGCAGTCCACACCGATGGCCCGCAAAATATCGATGGATGCAGTTCTCATTTTCTGAAATGCCCTGTCATCCAGGGTCTGTATGGGAGCTATGGTGATACTGTCACCTGTATGGACTCCCATGGGGTCTATATTTTCTATGGAACAGACGATAATGGCGTTATCAGCCTTATCTCTCATAACTTCCATTTCAAACTCTTTCCAGCCGATAAGGGACTCTTCAATAAGGGCCTCACTCACAGGACTCTCAAGGAGTGCCCTCTCTACAAGAGACTTAAGTTCGTCATGATCATAGGCAATGCTTCCCCCCATTCCACCCAGTGTGAAACTGGGGCGAATTACCAGGGGAAGTCCCACTTCTTTTTCGAGCTTAAGGGCTCCGGCAACAGTCTTTGTTGTAATGGATCTGGGAGATTCCAGTCCAAGGCTTTCAACAACCTTCTTAAACTCACCCCTGTCTTCAGCTTTGAAGATAGAGTCGGTTTTTGCACCGATAACTTCCACTCCATATTCTTCCAGAACACCCTCTTCTGCCAGATCCAGAGTCAGGTTCAGAGCAGTCTGTCCTCCCATGGTGGAGAGAACTGCATCAGGGCGTTCCTTACGGATGATTTCTGTTACATATTTAACAGTGAGGGGCTCAACGTAAATCCTGTCGGCAATACCGGGAGTCGTCATAACGGTTGCGGGATTGGGGTTAACAAGAATGACTTCATACCCTTCTTCTTTAAGGGCTTTAACCGCCTGGCTTCCGGAATAATCAAACTCACAGGCCTGACCGATAATAATCGGACCTGATCCGATAATAAGTATTTTATGTAAATCTTTTCTGGCAGGCATTATTTCTCCTTCACCTCAGTCATATCATTCTTTTTCACAACATCAAGAAAGGCATCAAAAATCCAGGATGAATCTACAGGACCCGGGGCGGCTTCGGGATGAAACTGCACACAGAGCAGATTTTTATCCTTCCACTCCAGCCCTTCAATAGATCCGTCATTGGCATTTCTGAAACGAACAGTCACTCCCTCAGGAAGAGATTCTTCATTCACCGCAAAACCATGGTTCTGGGAAGTCACGAATACTCGTCCGCTCTCTTCATCCCGAACAGGGTGGTTGCAGCCGTGATGTCCGAACTTCATCTTGAAGGTTTCTGCTCCGATGGACTGTCCAAGAATCTGATGTCCAAGACAGATACCCACCAGGGGGTATTCACCCAGAAGATTCCGAGCCAGATCAACCTGTTTCTTCAGTACTCCCGGGTCTCCGGGACCGTTTGAAAGAAAGACCCCCTGAGGATTCAGTTTTCTTATATCTTCTATTGAAGCATCCGAGGGAATCAGACTTATCCTGCAGCCCCTCTGTTCCAGCTCTCTGATGATATTGGCTTTAATTCCACAGTCTAAAAGTGCAATGTGTGATCCTGCACCGTCTATGGTAACCATCCGGGAAGTACCCACATCTGCAATCAGATTCTGTCCTTCCATGGAGGGAAGTTTTTTAAGGTAGTCCTGACAGAGTTTCAGATCATCATCACTCAGTCCGGATTCAGAGCGGGAAGATTTTACAAGTACTGCATTACAGCTTCCCTCATCTCTTAGCATCAGAGTGAGTCTTCTTGTATCGACTCCGCTGATACCGCAGATACCGTTTCTATCCAGATATTCAGGTAGTTTTATACGGCCTTCGGGGACCGGTCCATCATAAAGATCACGGACAACCAAGGCTGAGACTTTTACATCTTTTCGGCTTTCATCTTCGGGTCCGTTTTCAGACCAGAGATCATCACATCCGTAGTTTCCTATATGAGGATATGTCATTGTGACAATCTGTCCCGTATAGGAAGGATCAGTCAGGATCTCATGATACCCTGACATTCCAGTGTTAAAAACAAGCTCTCCGTACGGAAGCTCCATCCCATCAGTGAGATCACTCACCGACGGAAGCTCGGCTCCGAAACAGCTGCCGGGAAAGACAAAACCGTTTTCCAGAACCAGATAAGCTCTTTTCTGCATAAACCACCCCTCAGTTAAATATTTATACAACATTTTTCGATAAATATACATTAGCAAAAACGTATATTTACAAAAAAGCCGGCTTTACCAGCCGGCTTTCAATCCCTATGAATTTTTAAAAACTCAAATACAATAGTTGAATATCATCTTGCTGATATTCTTAAAGCAAGGGACTTCTGTTTAAACATCCCGGGGAGGACTCGAACCCCCAAAGGCAGTACCAGAAACTGCAGTGTTACCAATTACACTACCAGGATATATTTCACAAACAATCCCCAACATCCTGTGCTCCCTTGAAGCAACCAGACAAGTTCGTTGTTTGATCTGCGGGCATGATATTAAAATTGACTTTTTATGTCAAGCGATACCCGCAAATTGTTTAAAAAATTAAGTCTGCTTAATCACCGACCTTTTCACTATTATATTCAATAAGAGTTTTAATCTCGATACCGGGAAGCTTATCTGCATATTTCAGAAAGGGAAGACCGATAATTCCAAAAATATGTTTAACATCGGCACCGCCCATAGTCAGCAGCTCAACAGCAGCACCCATGGTTCCACCAGTAGCAAGCAGATCATCAACGAGAAGGACATTTTTCCCCTGGGGAACATCACTCTGATGAATCTCAACTTCAGCCTTACCGTATTCAAGCTGATAAGATTTTTTCAGAGTTACACCGGGAAGTTTACCGGCTTTTCTTACTAGAATCAGGGGAATATGCATAGCCTTGGCAAAGGGTGCAGAGAAAATAAAACCTCTGGACTCAACAGCGGCTACAGCATCTATATTCTTATCTTTATAGTACTCAACCATCTGATCAATACACCATGAAAATGCTTCCGGATTAGTCAGAATGCTTGTGATATCAAAATACCGAATTCCTTTATGAGGAAAATCATTAATTTTTCTTATGGAATCATCAAGATTAAAGTCTTTGGACATGGATTAGCTCCCGTACTTATTTTTCGGTTTATCTCAATTTCAGGCATATAACAATATGTAAAGAAGTTAAAATACCGACTTAGTAAAATACCCTGAAACAGGACAGATCATCAAGAGGAAAATCTTAGGGGTAACCTCTTTTAAAGGATGGGACCCTGGCACGGGCGTTCTCGGAAAAATCTGATCCTTTGCCCTCCTTAAGATACTGATACCCGATTCCCGCAATCATAGCCGCATTATCGGTACAAAGCTCAAGGGAGGGATAATAGCACTTTACGTCCCACATCGCCTCAAGAGAGGATCTCATATAGGAATTTGCGGTAACACCACCGCCGGCAACAACAGTTCTTATTCCTGTACTCTTTACTGCTTTTTGGACTTTCTTCACCAGGATATCAACAGCCCGCTTCTGGAAGGAGGCAGCAATGTTCTCTTTTGATTTCTCGTATCCGGGATTAAGAAACTGATCAAGCTGATTGATAACAGCAGTCTTCAGACCGGAATAGGAAACATCATATTCATGATCTCCCTTATGGAGATTGGGACTGGGGAAACGGAATGCTTTGGGATCACCCTTAACCGCCAGACGATCGATGGCGACTCCTCCGGGATATCCCAGCTCATAATGTTTGGCAATTTTATCAAAGGCCTCACCGCAGGCATCGTCTATGGTTGTTCCCAGAACTTCAATCTGATCAAAACCTCTGACAATGGCAATAACCGTATGACCACCTGAAACGAGAAGTCCCAGATATGGATAAGTAATGTCATTTTCAAGATGAGGAGCATAAAGATGGGCTCTTATGTGATCAACTCCGATAAAAGGAATATCCAGAGACCAGGCCAGCCCCTTGGCAAAGGAGAGACCTACAAGAAGTGAACCAACCAGACCGGGTCTGTTTGTTACGGCAATGCCGTCAAGATCCTTCTTTTCAATCCCGGCTATAGTCAGAGCCTCTTCGACAACAGACCAGATCCATCTGGTATGAATACGGGATGCGATCTCGGGGACCACACCCTGCCAGGGTTTGTGATCCTCAATCTGGGTGGCTATTATATTACTGAGCACAACATTGCCGTCTTTCACTACAGAAGCGGCGCATTCGTCACATGATGATTCGATTCCTAATACATACATAAAAGAGAATCTAGGACGGATTCACTACTTGGTCAAGGCAGAAGGCTATGCAAACATATACTCTTTCAGCTCCGGGGCTTCTTCTTTCAACTTTTTAAGAGCCCTGATCTCAATCTGACGGACAGTCTCGGGAGATATACCCATCTGCTCACCGATTGTTTTCAGTGTATGTTTCTTACCATCTACAAAGTTGTAACGGTAGCGGATAATATTCCGTTCATTATCTTTAAGTTTGTAAAGGGAATTTCTTGTATCCTGTTCGGCACACTTTTTGAAAAGCTCACCATCGGGATTGTAATTATCATCCACCAGGATATCCATAAGAGTTCCGTTTTCAATATTTGTTTCTGCATACAGTGAAATCGGATTAGCTGAAAATTCCATAATGGATACAACATCGTTATATTTAACCTTGGTTCCATCGGATATTTCATGTAATGAAGGAGATCTCTTATGCTCAATACTAAAATGGTGCATGAAATCCTGAATATGCCGTAGTGCCTCTTCTTTCCTATAGGGCAGTCTTATGGATCTGCTTCTATCTGTTAAATAACGTGTTATGGCCTGTTTTATCCACCACGCGGCATATGTACAGAATCTGACATTCTTTCTGAAGTCATAACGCTCAGCTGCTTTAATAAGCCCCAGATTCCCTTCCTGTATCAGATCCATAAGACTTACACCAGAAATCTGGTAGCCTCTGGCCATTTTTACAACGAGTCTAAGATTGGAATTTATCATTCTCTGACGTGCCGCTTCATCGCCGTCAGCTATCTTTTCTGCAAGTTCCACTTCTTCTTCAAAAGTGAGCAGTTGGTAACGGGAAATCTCATCCAGGTAAAATTTTAAACTGGAATCATATGATGTATCTGTCTTGTATTTCATGGCATTACACCCCTTGCAGAGTGTAACGCAATCTCCATGCCAAAAACATACAAAAATCAATCAAAACGTATAATTACTTACATTATATATATTTAAAAAACATACAACTTTCCGATCATTTCCAATCAATAACAATTATATGTATCTTTTTGTATACACCCTCATATTTTATAACTCACAAATTACTATGATTTTGATATTATCAGTCTATTATTCGCCTTTAATCAGCAGAGGAGGGCAATTAAGTAGGGTGAAAAGAGACCTTTTCTCAAAGAGTCTCTTTTCATCCCTCTTACAGAACCGTACGTACGGACCTCGTATACGGCTCCTGTTCAAAATATCCCGAAATAGGGACGACTAGACCAGTATTCACATCAGTCAAATGAAACAGACCAAGATCTTTAAACCATGCGTTAGGCATGGCCATATTAGCAAGAACACTACCGGAGTTTCTCCAGCAGGACATTTTAATCAATAGGTAGTCACCATTATGA
>NZ_QQPQ01000038.1 GCF_003346715.1 Oceanispirochaeta sp. M1 | reverse complement strand
CTGTCCAAACGTTGTAGTATGATGACTCATAGCCGATTTCCTTTTGTTGTATTGTTTTAGTCGACTTAAGAATAAACGGAGATCGGCTTTTATAAAACCCCTTTCAAATTATCTTGGACAGCTGTGATAAAAAATAAAGAAATCCAAGCCATCCTGTTGGTGTATAATGAATTAACCAAAAAACTTCATGCACCCAGGAGGTGAAGCTTGGATTTCATGATAAATACTACCACAGATAAACTGAGCAGCACAGGCGGTATGGCTTTAGTCGGTAAAATTCTTGAACGAATAAAGTTCGGGAAAAGAGTAAAACCAATAGGATTGAAACATCTTCATGTTTTAAAATCCATTGTCGGACTATACACACAAGGCAGAACCAGCTTTGAAGAAATTGATCTATTCCGTGAGGATTCATTTTTTAGAGACAGCTTTGATCTAAAATATGTCCCTGCTAAAGAAACAGTCCGTTTATATCTGGAAAAGATGATTCCTGAAAAATCGTTAGTAAATATGGAAATTGAAAAATCATCTATTGAACTTTTGAAATCAAGCCAACTAACTACCATCGAAATCGAGAACAGGCAATATCTTCCAGTAGATATAGATACCTCTCCTATGGACAATTCCAAGAGTCACAAAGAAGGTGTCAGTCGCACCTACAAACAGTTTGATGGCTATCATCCCATTTTTTGTTATATTGGACGGGAAGGCTACATGGTGAATACAGAGCTTCGTGAAGGAAAACAGCATTGTCAAAAAGGAACACCGGAATTCCTAGAACATACTATGGGGATGATATCTAAACTTGGAATTGAAACTCCTTTATTATTTCGTTTTGATGGAGGTAATGATTCAAAAAACATTCTATCTCTTCTGGAGAGAAGCGGACATTTTTTCATTGTAAAAAGAAACCTTAGGAAAGAACTACCCGAATACTGGATTTCTGTTGCTCAAGCGGAAGGAACAATCATCCATGAGAGTGAATCCAAAACTATCTATACTGGCATTCATACAGGGAAAAAGCCTGCACAGGATGACTCCTTTCCGGCAATAGATGTAATTTTTCAGGTAACCGAAAGGCGCAGAGCCAAAGACGGGACGCACTTGCTTTTCCCAGAAGTAGAGATTGAAACATTCTGGACTAATATGTATGAGACTCCTGAAGCTGTGATTGATCTCTACCATGATCACGGAACCTCAGAACAGTTTCATAGTGAACTGAAATCTGATATGAATGTAGAACGGCTTCCTTCTGGAAAATTTGCCGTGAATGCCATGTTACTTAAACTGGCTATGCTCTCTTTTAATATATTGAGATTTATCGGGCAAACAGCTCTCTCTTCTCCTGACAGTCTCCCGTATAAAACAACATCAAAAAGAAAACGGCTTAGAAAAGTAATTGATGATCTAATCAGGATCGCTATCAAGGTTGTTGAACATGCCAGAAAGACCATTCTCCGTTTATGGGTGAAGGATCCCTGGCTGGATTGTTTCAGGAAAATCTATCAGACATGTTGTAATCTGTAAAATAGTCCAGACCCAGTAGTATCTGTAGGATAGCTATGCCCGAAAAAGACCATTTTTACAGTATTTGAATCATTTCTATGATTTTGTGTCCAAATTAAGAGCAATAATTTAAATGGGTTAAAGATTTTTCATGCCATTCATATAACAAACCATGATATTCAAAGATTTATAGTTCAATTGGCAGTTTTATACGGATTCAGGTTTATATTAACAATAAACCTATTAACAAATAAACTACTTATTATTGAGATGCAAAATCATAGTATTAGACATGTAATCATATCCTCATATTTTTAGATTCGCGGATATGCTTACTTTATTGCTTTTGGAAAATAATCTACTATGAAGATGAAAGCTTTTTTAGCATCTTTTGCTGCCTGCTTCGTGAAAATAAGTTTATACATTACCAATCAAGGTCTTCAGAGAGTTCTGATATGGGAGTAGATATTCCTTCGACTATTGATTCTCTCATCCCCGGTATGGATGTAAGGAAAAGAGTTTCCTGAATGCTTCGCCAATCGTCTTCGCCGATGAGGATAGCCGTCGAATCTTTTCCTGTAATTTCTATGGGTTCATGTGTAGTATTAACTCTCTGAACGATTTTATATAAATTCTTCCTTGCATTAGTTATTTTTATACGACTCATTCCTGCCTCCAAAAATACGTATTTACGTACGTTTAATTCTGGTTTTTAATAAGAAAGAAGTCCAGAGCAAATATGACTCACAGATTCCTTATGTTTATCCTATACCTGATGAATTGTCTCATTGCGTTAGACAATATGAAGTGACCCCCAATCTGCACAACCGTGGATTAGACTTCAACTTGTAAATGGAGGCCACTATGAACAGTGTATTTATGTAGAAATGGATGTCCACAAGGAATCAATCTTAATGGCAGCTTTTGAGGGAACCAGTTCAATCCCATGTTCAGAGGTTCAAATCAGGAATACCCATACACAAGTAACCAGGTATTTCAACCGTATCAAAAATAAAAGCTCTATCATTATCAGCTGCTGTGAGGCAGGACCAACAGGTTTTACCCTCTATCGACAGCTACAAGAAAGGGAGCAATCACCTGCTATGTGATTGCTCCCTCTCTTCTCCCACGGAAACCTGGAGATTGTATCAAGACAGACAGAAAGGATGCCCAATTATTGGCAAAAGCTTTGAGGAATCAGGAAATTACTCCCATCTATGTGCTCACACCATCAAATGAAGCCGCCCGGGATTACCTGAGGATGTACGGTGATATGAAAAATGAGCAAGAAATGCATAAACAACACTTAATGCATTTCTTGCTGAGAGTCGGGAAAATCTACCCAGGAAAGACAACGTGGACCAGAGATCATTCCAGATGGTTGGCCAATCTTGATCTTGATCTTGATCTTGATCTTGATCTTGATCTTGATCAGGATATCCATACATGTATCTTTTATAAATATTTTACTGCCCTCTGTGAATCAGAGGAGAAGGTCACAAGAATCCTTGAAAGATTGAGGAAAAAGCTGCTACTAAAGAATATACAGAAAAAGTCTCCAGATTACGTCGCTTCAAGGGTGTGGCCACCATCACAGCCTTGTCCTTTATTGTTGAGATAGGGGATTTCAGGCGATTCGTAAATGCTAAAAGTTTTATGACCTATATGGGATTAGTTCCCTCAGAATACTCCAGCGGAAGAACCAGAAGAGTCGGGAGTATAACAAAAGCTGGAAACACTAGATTGCGTAGACTGCTGATTGAGGCAAGATGGCACTATAGGATGTATCGTCCAACAAAGAAACTGGCGAAGAAGAGGAGAAGCCAGAAATCGTTGCCTATGCGAATAAGGCTGGAAAGAGACTCAATAGAAAATATACCAAGATGATTTTCCGAGGAATCAGACCGCAGATAACGGTCACCGCGGTTACCAAAGAGCTCTCAGGGTTTATCTGGGGAATGATGGTAGGACAAACGGCAATATAGAGTCTATTGGATTAAATGATGATGAGTAACCAGGGCAGAAGAGCGGTTAGAGAAACGACTGTGATAAAGGAGAATCCTCGACAATCCTTTGAGACAGTGAACAAACTGATTCTCGCCGATAGACAGAGGCAGCTCCCGACGAAACCATTGGCCTGCGGTATCCAATCCGCGTATAACAGTCTGGTCTATCGCCGAGTAAACTGTTTCTCTATCTTATCAACTGTCCTGGTTGTTGGGGAGGGGCGATGAATTAAATTGAAAGCTATTCTTGACAAAAGTCACTTCATAACAGGGATTGGAAGGGCGCCGATGGCAGTCTCTTAGGAGTCGTACCGCAGGCTTACCGAGGAACGATCTCATAAAGGGACGGAACCCCTGCAAAGTCCGGCCCCCGATCAGGGGGGAACGCTCAAGATACTTATAATAATTATTCAGAACCTGGCCTTCTCAAGCAGAGTATCGAACTGTTTGATCTTATCCGTATTCTTAGTAATGGATTAAGATGAACACGCCCAACAGTCGTTGCATCGAGTTGCCAAAAAACATCCTCATCACTATAAGATAAATAGCGAAAATAATTTCCGAAATCCTTAGGAGAATGCTTCCTATTCTACTAAATGACTGTTTCTCTCAAATGTGCTTCCCGGCTCCTTATGGTCTCTATGGTGAACTTGACAAGTGTATCAAGAGATTCCGAATCAGGAGCCCCGAACATGGCGGGATAGGGATCTCCTCCGGGACCGAGGGGTTCGGGTGTAACGAAGCAGTCTTTCTCATTGTAATTGATCAGGTACAATGCCTCAATGATACGATCCAGATCCAGAGAACCTGTTCCCAGGGCTCCTCTCTGACTATCTGCCATATGCAGGTTTACCAGTTGGTTTCCTGCTTCCAGAATGGCCTTGCCGATATGCTGTTCTTCGGCCTGCATGTGAAAGACATCTCCATTGATCCAGGACACACCGGGACAGTTCAATTTAGCAATATACTCTTTAGCCTGCCCGACAGTGTGTATAATTGAAGTTTCTGCCGACCGGATTGGTTCCACAGCGCCTTTGACGCCGGATTGCTCAAATACATCGGATACGATTCTCAGGGTTTCTATACTCCTGTGAATCTCCATATCATCATAGGCGGCATTTCTACCGACAGCAGCTGGCACAACAAGTAGATATGTTCCTCCAATTTCTGCGGTAAATTCGACTTCCCGACGGATATAATCTATAGCGGCCTGTCTTTGGAAAGCCGAGACACTGGACAGATCGTTATCAACAGAAAACATTCCGCAGACGCCGCTTACTTTGATGCCTGCATTGTTAAGCAATTTCCTCGTTTCCTTGAAGGGATATCCGAGATCCGGTCCATAGTGGTTCCCATGCAATTCTATATACTCGACATTATTACGAACCAGCCTATCAAGGGATTTTGCAAGTGATTCAGCACCGAATCCCCAGTTACTCCAGGAGAGTTTCAACTTTGGACGCATCTTGTCAGGATTGCTTTTTTTATAATTCCTGAATTCATAATCGATTTCCTGATTCAATTTTTCATAATTCTGTTTCATACATGCATCCCCGCCTGTCAGTTCACTTTTAGATCGGGATTGCCGGCCCCGAAATGCTTTAAGATGACAAGGTCATCACAATCTGATGAATTGCTGACTTCTACTCCCTCCCGGGCCGCCTGTTCACTGACAAAAAACTCATCATTTGTATGCTGTCCATAGCGGATGAGAGCAGGACTCTCAATATTCCACCCTCCGAAACGGCCGTGTCCCTGAATAACATACATCCCATAGGGAGCACTGTCTTTGATTGTCACAGTCCGGCCGGAATGAATCGTGAGCTCCTTCGCGCTAAATGCTTTGGTTTTATAACAGATCCACTTTTCAATATATCCTTCCATCTCCTGCTGAGGATACACGGGAAGGGGTTCCATAAAATTGTGTTCAGAAAAGAGGGGATCAACATTTAAATCCCAATCAATCACATCGATTAAATAATCAAAATCACCTCTCTTGTCTTCGGGTGTATTCTTCCACAGCAGGGATTCATCGATAATCTGATTGTTTACCAGAGACTGGTACATGGCAAAGACATCCGATGCCATCTGAGGTTCATAGGTGCAGAAACTACCCGGTGCATGAAGAACCCCCGGAGGGACGTTCCACCCCGTGCCCGGTACAAGTTTATAGGCGGTGGACAGGTTTGTAATCCCGTTATCCCCCTTGTTAAAGGCTTTCAAGGCATCCAGGACCTGTTTCCTGGTCGTACCCGGCTTCAATCCGAAAAAAGTATGGGGAAAATCTCCGCCGTGATTGTTCAGCTGGGGTGGAAAGTAATAGGCTTCGGGTTTTCCCATTTCCCCCACCAGAGAGGCATGTTTATCCCGATGGTGTATGTGGTGCGGCAGGGGGCCCAGGTTGTCAAAAAATTTAGAAAACATCGGCCATTTGCCATAGGACTGCCAGAGAGCATTTCCAATCAGCGAACCCTTGAGCTCCTCCACAGCATCTCTGAGGAGAAATTGTTCCGATTCACCCCCTTTTTCAAAGAGGACAAAGCTCAGGCCCTCATTTTCCGAAGTATCGGGGCCGTTGTCTGCGGGGGTAGTGGATGAGAACCAACGCTCATCAATTCCACCACGATGCCCTCCCATGGCGTAATAGTCATCGGGATGGAGCTTGATCCGTCTTCCGGGCACACAGAACGATCGGGGCACCCAGGTCGGTGTCAGCCTCAGAATCCCTTTTCCATCATCAAATGCATTATGAATAGCAGAACGGCTCATATTAAACTCCTTTTTTATGAGATTCAGTCCCGTAGCCTGTCTAGAAGCACGGCCCCAATAATTATAATTCCCTTAACCACAAGCTGAAAATAGGCATTGATACCCAGAAGATTCATCCCGTTGTTTATGACGCCTATCATAAGGGCACCGATAAAAGTCCCCCATATGGCACCTCTGCCTCCCTGGAGACTCGTCCCACCGATAACAACGGCTGCAATAACGTCCAGTTCAAAGCCGGTCCCGGCAATGGGCTCGGCTGAGTTCAACCTGGATGTGATGATAATGGCGCTGATCGCCGCCGTCAGACCCGATATGGCGTAAATGATTGTTTTAAAGAAAGTTACATTAATCCCAGACAAACGGACTGTCTCTTCATTACCGCCGATGGCGTAGGTATAGCGGCCCAGGCGTGTCTGGGTGAGAACTCCCCAGGCCAACAGGACTGTCGCAACAAATATGATGCTGGGGATGGGGATACCCAGGATATACCCCCCGCCGATCTGGCGAAAGTCGGGATCAAAACCGGATATGGGATAGCCCTTGCTGTATATAAGCGTCAGCCCCCGGGCGATACTCATCATACCCAGAGTAACGACAAAGGGCGTGATTTTCCCCAGATTGATAATAAGGCCGTTCACAAGGCCGAAGAGAAATCCTACAAGAAGTGTGATGAATACGACAGGAAACAAACCAAAGCCTGCTTTCAGCATCCCCGCACTTACAACTCCTGATATAGCAAGGAGAGACCCGACAGAGAGATCAATCCCCCCCGTAAGAATGACAAAGGTCATACCAACGGCCATGATGCCGTAGATTGAAGTCTGCCTGAACACGTTGAGGATGTTAATCGGACTGAGAAAGACCGGCGACATGATAGCCAGAATGAGACAGATCAGAAAAAATGCGATTATAATGCCATAGTTTTTCAGGATACTTTTAATGTTCGTACTCCTGTTTTTAAGACTTTTCATGGGGTCACTCCTTTATCATGGAGGCCGAGAGAGTATTCCATCACTTCTTCCTGATCACTTTCGCCTCTTTTGAATTTTTTCACGATACGCCCGTCGTATACGACTTCGATGCGGTCGCTCATGTTCATAATTTCAGTCAGTTCCGAGGATACCAGGATGATTCCCGCTCCTTCTCTGGCCAGTTCCTGTATCAGTTTATAGATCTCTACCTTGGCCCCCACATCAATTCCCCGGGTCGGTTCATCAAAGATATAGAGATGACAATCCCGGATAAACCACTTAGACAGAACGACTTTCTGCTGGTTACCACCAGAGAGATTTTTAGCAAGTTGTCGGATAGTGGGTGTTTTAATGTCAATTTTTTTGATCATATTCTTCACCTTTCCGCTGATAAATGTCCTTTTCAGGATTCCCAGCACCGAATAGAGATCGAGAACTGTCAGTGCCGAATTATCAAAAATAGAGAGGCCCAGTATGAGTCCCTGTTTTTTGCGCTCCTCGGGTATTAATCCTATTCCCAGGCGGACTGCATCCCGGGGATTTCTGATTGAGACTTCACTGCCCTCCAGATAAATCTTTCCGGAATCCTTTTTTCGATGGCCGTAAATGAGTTCCATAATCTCGGTGCGCCCTGCTCCCACCAACCCGGAGAAGCCGACAATCTCACCCTTATGGACAGAGAAGGAAACATCCCGACAGAGACTCTCCCGGGACAAGCCTTCAACCCTCAGAATCTCTTCTTTAATCTCTATTTCAGCCTTAGGATACTGCTCACTGAGCTTACGGCCGACCATATGACTTATGATTTCATTCACGGGAAAGTCTTTTTCTGGTTTTGTTATAATGTTTTTGCCATCTCTTAATACGGTGATTCGATCAGCAACGTGCTGGAGCTCTTCCAGACGATGTGAAATATAGATAATGGAGACTCCCCCGGCCTTTAAATTTGCAATAATCTTAAAGAGTTTATCTACTTCATTTCCTGTCAGGGGAGCCGTCGGTTCATCCATAATCAGAATATCCGACTTGAGGGACAGGGCTTTTACTATCTCGACCAGCTGCTGAATTGCCGGGCCTATTGTATATACCTTGGCTCTGGGATCCAGATCGATATCAAAGGAGGTCAGCAGTTCTTCCACCTGCCGGTACAGAGTCTTCCAGTCAATCAGTCCGTTTTTCTTCAAGGGCTCCCGCCCCAAATAGATATTTTCTGCTATTGAAAGATAACTGATAAGATTCAGCTCCTGATAGATGACGCTGATTCCTGCCTGAAGCATGGTTTTAAGTCCCACATTCTTCACGATCTCACCTCGCACCTCAATATGCCCCTCATCGGCCTTGTACATACCCGAAAGGACCTTCATCAGGGTCGATTTTCCAGCGCCGTTCTCTCCAACAAGAGCCAGGGTTTCGCCCTCTTCGAGTTCAAGATTGACATTATCCAAAGCTTTGACACCGGGAAAAGATTTACTGATTCCGGACATCCGTAACAATGTAGACATGTAATACACCTTTTTATAAAAAGGCCGGAGAACTCAATCACCGGCCCGGGTCAATCAAGTGATGAAATACAGTTATTCAGTAACGGGCAGAGGATTGATATAAACCGTACTCTTTGCCGGTTTTTTCCCGCTTGTAATATTGTCATAAAGGACCTGAAGTGCCAGACCTGCCTGCTGACCTGGAAACTGGTCAATCGTCGCGCTCAGCATACCATCGTTCATATAGGAGAAAGCATCGGTTGTCGCATCAAAGCCGACTGTGATGATGGTGGAAAGATCAAGCCCCGCTGCAGACATGGCTTCAATTGCCCCGATGATCATTTCATCATTGGCACCGAAGACTGCATCAAAATCAGGATAAGCGATTATAAGGTCCTCCATAACATTCTGTCCTTCAGAACGAGAGAATTCAGCCGTCTGGCTGACTATAACCTCGACATCGGATTGACTCATGATTTCATCAAAACCGGCCTTACGGTCAATGGCTGCGGAAGAACCAGGAGTCCCTTCCAGCTCGATGACCTTACCTTTGCCTCCCAGTTTTTCGATTATAAAACGAGCGGCCGAGCGGCCTCCCTCAATATTATCAGCTCCGACATGGATCAGGACTAAATCGCTGTTTGACTGCCGGTCTACTGTAGCGACGGGAATCCCCCCCGCAATGGCTGCTTCTATAGCCGGAACCAGAGAGTCGGTGGTCATGGGAGAGATGAGAATACCGTCGACTTTCTGGGCCATGAAATTTTCCATTCCGGACATCTGTGTTGATGACTGGTTCTGAGAGTCGTGAATAAGCAAAGTCATTCCCAGTTCGGCTGCTTTTGCTTTTGCCTCATCGGCCATAGTTACAAAGAAAGGAAACTGAAGTCCGGGAACGGTCATTCCTATTACAATTTCACCATCATCTTCAGCGTCCTTCTGTCCTCCCGCAAAGATCAGAACAGGGGCAATGAATGCCACGATACAGATAAAAACAAATAATTTTTTCATAAGAATCTCCTTAATGATTCATTTGTGTAACCGACTGAATTTTAATCTGGCCTGACTCACAAGTCAATTTTTATTTACAAATGGATGTTTATTATACCCCTGTGAAAGCAGACAATTTCCATGTCGGTCCAGTTCTTATGAAAATTCAATCTAAAGAGTATAAAGCACCTTCATTATTCATTTTTATATTCATATCATATATATATTTAGATTGAATTAGATGAGATATTAAAAACTATAATTCCTCGTTATCAAATGCTCTCAAAGACCTCCTTCAATACCTTTTTCATGACATCCGTGTCCGGTTTGAAACCGGTCCAGTATTCAAAACCGATCACACCCTGGGCTACAAGCATTCCCAATCCATCGATCACTCTGCAGCCCCTTTTTTTCGCATACCGCAGCAGTTGTGTTTCAGGCGGATTGGGAATAACATCCGCTACAACCATAGCCTCGGTCAAGGAATCCATATTCAAGGGTAAAACAGCCCCGATATCGGGATATAATCCGATACTCGTGGCGTTAATCACAACATCTGTACCCATCGGGATATCATAATCCCCATTCCACTTTACATAATCCGCTGCCGTGCCTGTCTTTTTATTCAGCAGATCCACCAGATCCTCTCCCCGTTCCCTGCTCCGGTTCACAACGGTTATGCGAGTTACTCCTGCCAGCGCCAGCTCCACTCCTATAGCTCTGGCGGCTCCACCGGCTCCGAAAATCACAATATTTTTCCCACCGGGATTCAGAACCTCTCTCAATGAAGATAAGAAGCCCTTCCCGTCGGTATTCTGTCCGACCAGCTCATCCCCTTCCCGCACGATACAATTCACCGCACCCATCAATGCCGCACTCTCCCCCAGTCTGTCCAGATACTGAATGACATCCACTTTGTGGGGTATGGTGCAATTACCTCCCCGAAAATTCATGGCTCGCATCCCCCGGACGGCATCACCCAGATCCTGACTATCCACTTCAATTGTCAAATACCGCCAATCCAGGTTATGATGAGCATAGGCCGCTTCGATCATCAGCTGTGTGGGATTTTCCGAAACCGGTTTCCCGAAAAGAGATGTCAATTCCTGCTTGAAATTCAATTTATCCGCCATTTTTTCATCCTATGTCATTTAATCCATACAACAGCTTTCAACCGGCAGGTTTACTCACAAGATTCCTGACTGTTTCATAAAGAGCTCTCTGCATTCTGACCGGAGGGAGTCCTCTCATCAAAAGGGACAGATCATCCATAAGCATTTCTCCGATCAAATTAAATGCCCAGGGAATGCCTCCTGCTCTGTGAGGAGACAGGATCATATTGTTGATACTTCTGACGGGATGGTCCGCCGTCATGGGTTCCTCGGGAAAGACATCAACAGCCGCAGAGAATTTTCCTCTGGATACAAAGTCTGTCAAAGAATCAAAGTCGACGACCGAAGCCCTGCTGAGGAGCATAAAAAATGCATCGGGCCGTATGAGGGAAAACTTATCTTTATTTAAAAATCCCTGATTGTCTTTTGTCACACCCGCCAGTACAAAAATAAACTGAGAACCCGAGAGAACATCATCGAGAGCTGCGGGAATGCAGTTGTTTTCAAGGATGACACTGTCGGGTATCCAGGGATCATATATTTTAATTCTGCAGTTGAATGGCTGAAGTAGTTTCAGCAAGGCTCTTCCCAGATTACCGAATCCGATGAATCCCACATCACTTCCTGAAAGAAGAACGGAATCTTTGCAGCTGTCTCCCAGATATGTTTCTTTTCCCTGGCGGAATTGTCTGTCTTCCCTCGTGACACCCCGGGCCAGATCGAGGGCGAAACACAAACCCATCTCCGCTACAGGCTTTGAATAGACCACTCCGCAGTTCAGCACATGTATATTCTTTTCAAAACAATAGTCGTAATCTATATTCTGATAGAAATTCCCTTCCACATTGAAAATCACTTTCAAACCGGGAGCCTTCAGAAGCCTTTCCCGGGGCATATCCATCTGCCCGATCAATGCAAAAGCATCAGGTAACTGTTTATCAAGCTCTTTATAATTGACTCTGCCATCCCCCAGATACCTGAAGTCGACGAGTTCATTCATTGCGGACATCCTCTCATCTGAGAAAATATGACTAAGCTTTTGAGGGAACGGACAGGCAATCACTTTGTTTTTCTTTTCCAATTCTTCACCCTTCCTTTATATTGTGCCAGACGGTCCATTTCGCTTCATAAAATAGACATGAGGATGCATTCTTAACCGTCTCTCGGCAAAGGTATCCTTGATAATACGACTCTTCATTTTCAGAACTCTTCTCTCACATGATAACGATTACGCAATCGTTATCATGTGAATCAAAAAAATTTAGGGTGCCGACTCCCTCACGATCAGTTCAGGTTCAAAAACGAAATGAGATCGATCAAGGCTGCCTCCGTCCGCAAGAGTATCAATAATCTCAACAGCCTTGCGGCTCATCTCTTCATAGGGCTGTTTAATGGATGTAATTGTGGGGTAAATCATTGTGGAAAGAGAGATGTCATCCATACCGATTATGGCAACATCTTCGGGAATATGCCGGCCGATCCTCTGATAAGATGCGATCAACCCGGCCGCGATAATATCGCTTTGTGCCCAGACAGCATCCACATCACTGTTCAGCTCCTCAAACAGGTGCACAGCCTTCACGCCTGTTTCAAATGTAAAGGCCCCTTCAAATACATGATTGTCCTCCAGTACTATCCCGTTCTCTTGCAGGGTGTCACGAAAACCATTGAGTCTTTCCCGGACCAAAAGGATTTTCTGAGACCCCGTTACACAGGCGATATGCCTGTGTCCTGCCCGTAGAAAGTGTTCTGCCGCTATTTTTCCGGCTTTATAATTATCCAGGATCAGATTGGGGAGATTTTCATGATTCAGCGCCCGATCAATGATGATGACGGGTGTATCTGTTTTAGAGATGAAATTCAGGACCTGACTTTCATCAGAAACTCTGGATAGAATGATCCCGTTAATATTCCGTCTCAGAAGATTATCAAAGGCTTCGGCGGCTTTCTTCGGGTCATTATGAGTATTGCAGACAATCAGGCTCAGAGATTTATGAGAAGCATATTTTTCAGCATAATTGATAAAATTAACAAAACTGGGGTGACTTATTTCCGGCACAATAAAGCCGATCATATTCCCCTTCTTGATTCTCAATCCCTGAGCCATAAGATTCGGCTTATAATCGACTTTTCTTATGGCCTCTACCACTTTTTTCTTTGTGGGTTCTTCTACCTTCATGGCACCACTTATCACACGTGATACAGTAGAGACAGAGACACCGGCCAGTTTTGCCACATCTTTCATAGACGCCATAAAGGAAATCCCCCTTCATCCATGATAACGATTTCGCAAACATTACCATACACAGGTTCACTTGTCAATATTATTATCCGACCCGGGATACACGAAAAAAAACCATGGAGCTGTTGAATCCCATTGATCAGGGATAATACAGGCCTGTTTTTTTTGAGATGCAGATGAGACTTCATCGTTAATTTAAATGTACGATTGCATATTCTGATCATCCAAATGCATCATATCCGCTTAACAAATGTCACCCGATAGCCTCTAAGATGAGAGTTCACTGCAGTTTTTGAGAATCATAACTGATAAGAAGTGATTCTTCTTTATGGTCTTGAACTAATTGAGTAGATCTTCTGATGAATACAGATCCTATACCCGGTGAATCGCCTTATTGCGTTAGGGATTGGAAGGGCAGCGAAGCTGGTCTTTCCAAAGGAAAGACGGTTACCCCTGCAAAGCCCGGCCCCCGATCAGGGGGGAACGCCCAAAACACTTCTATTTAGGATTCAGAATATCTGAAATCATAAGGGAAATATCATGGATTCTGTAGGGTTTATTAAGTATGCCCAAAAGGCCTATATCCATCATAGATTCCAAATCCCTGTCCAGACCGAAGCCGGTGGCCAGAAGGGCTTTTATCCCGGGATTGATCTTCTTCATGGCCAGAAATGTCTGCTTGCCCGAAAGGCCCGGCATTATCATATCTGTAATCACCAGATCGATGGATTCCCAGTTGTTCTTGTAGTACTCTACAGCCTGTTCTCCATTTTCAAAGACCACAGGGTCATAACCTATCTCCCTGAGAATATCTTTACCGATATCTCTCAACATCTCTTCATCATCCACCAGAAGGATTCTCCCCCCTCTGCCGGCAACGGCTCTGTTATCCCTGAGGGGGACTGTTTCTTCACTGCTTGTTAAAGGGAAAAAGAGTTCGAATGTTGATCCGTACCCGATTTCGCTGTACACATCGATGGCGGCATCATGACTCTGAACTGTACCGTAAACGGCAGAAAGCCCCATTCCGGTCCCCTTTCCCTGTGATTTTGTGGTGAAAAAGGGATCAAAGATACTTTCTATGATTTCGGGGCTTATACCTGTACCGTTATCAGAGATATCCACCTCAATATATTCACCTGGTGTGATCTGTGAGTTCTTCTTTGCGGCGATACTCTCTGAGAAATATATATTCTTTGTAGTGATATTAATTTCGCCTCCATGGGGCATGGCATCCCGGGCATTCAAACCCAGATTGAGGAAGGTATTCTGAAGCTGTGCCCCATCACCCATGATTCTGGAGGATGGGGCATCCAGTTTGACAGAGATCTGAATATTCCGATCGATACTGCAGGTGAGCAGGTTCACAGCATCACTGAGGATCTTATGCAGATCCACCACTTTTAATTCCACATCACCTTTTCGAGCAAAATTCATGAGCTGATTTATCAGTTCACGGGCTCTGTTAATGGTTTTAATGATATTCTCTGTATAAGATTTCTGGACTGGATCATCTTCCATTTTGAGTGCAAGAAGTTCTGTATACCCCAGGATACCTCCCATCATATTATTGAAATCATGAGCTATACCGCCGGCCATCATGCCTATGGCATTCAGCTTCTCAGACTGACGGAGTTGACTTTCCATTCTCTTTCGTTCTGAAATATCAGTGCAGTAACAAAGAAGCAGATTACCCTTAAGCCTGACGGCATCCAGAATAACATTCAATTGACTCCCATCTTTCCGGATCAGGAAGACCTCTTTCTTCAGTTCCTCAGATTCTTTAATAAGCTCTGAAATGCCTTCTGTTTGACTGATCACATCCTTAAAAGGGATAGATTGAAGTTCTTTCCTCGAGTAGCCGGTCAGACCAAGAGCCGCTTCATTGTTGAAGGAGATACCCCCCTTTTCATCTATGATAAAAACAGAAAGTGGAGACTTTTCGATGTAGGTTCGGAACTTATACTCACTCTCAATCAGTTTTTGTTTTTCAAAATCCAGCTTGTCCTTCAGAAAAAGAATAAACCAGAGAATCAACTCCGCAAAAATCAATATGACGATGACAAATTTCAACAGACGGAAAATTATTTCCCAGGTATACTCCGTCAACTGAGCAGTCGTTTCATCATGGGAAAAGTAGATAATTAAAGTTCCGATGATTTCATCATTAAAAATGATATCTGTTGTAATATTTATGAGCTCACAACGCTCTACGGTCTCTTTGTCAGGCTTTTCTGTGAAAGCAATGGAACGCCCCTCAGGATGAGCGAATCCTAAATAGAGTTCATTGTTGCTGTCTATCAGATAAATATAATCAATCTGATTATATATGACAGCCGACTTCATAAGATGAGTAACCGTATCCCTGGCGTAATTGTACAGTGGGATTGCCAGAGATTCCCGCAGAATCAGGACTGTCCTGGAGATAGTTTCCTGGAATTCCTGTTCATTCTGATCCCTGTAATTACTGATCATCAGGGAGGCAGAAAGGAACATAAACAGTACCGAGGCTCCCAGGAGTATGATATTCACCTTTATCCAGAGAGAGAGTTGTGTGTGAAGCTTGTGTTGACGAGTACTCAGAACATCCTCCAGTAGACCTGCCAATCCTTTATCGACTCAATTCATATTCTCCCTTTCTGGAAGATTCATAATACTGATCATACAATCCCTGATTTTTCAACTCTTGCAGGCCCCTGTTAAACAATAGGAGAAGTCTGTCACTCTTCTGATTTTTTCTGGAAAAAGCCAGGCGGAGTTCATTGATATAAAATGGAGTGGTATGATAGGTGATCCTGTCATACTCCTCGTCTGGAAAGTACTTATTAAGCACAGCATAACCCACATCAACATTACTGATAAACACATCAATACGTCCCGACAGCAGCTTTTTGAAATTCTGTTCTTCAGAACCGATCCGTTTGACTGTAATTTCCCCGGCTCTTTCTGCTTCGATAAACTCAACACTATAATTATAACCAATGACGGCTCCAATCTTGATACCCTTTAAATCATCCAGAGTCTCCCATTCAAAGGAATAGTCTTTCAAATGAAAAAAGACTATTCTCCCCTCAAGAATAGGTTCACTGAAGATAAAATCCTTCTCTCTTTCCGGAGTTTTTTGCCATCCGATACTCGCATCCCAATCACCTGTTTTAGCATTTGCCAGGGCACGAGCCCAGGGAAACCAACCATATCTGACATTGATTCCTTCCAGCGCAAAGGCTTCCTTGACAATATGGGATGTGACTCCACCATGTTTCAACTCTTCAAAAAGAAAGGGAGGCCACTCTCCATTGGTGATACGAACAGTTTCCTGTGAATACGAGGGTGAAGGTATCATCAGTAAGAGCAATAATATCCATAATCCTGTCGAATATTTTTTCATAATTCCAACCTCTAGTTTAGGTCATGTCTTTCATCTAAATCAATATTACCAGTATATTAATGCTCAGCCTTCAACAGCCCGGAACCATGAGTATTATTGAATTGATTTAAGAATATAATCATTGAAGTAATCCCGGGGTGCAAAGGAATCTCTCTCATCCAGGGTACTGTTAAATACAACCACAAGGTTTTCTGCAGGATAAATGATCAGGAATTGACCGGCATAACCCTGAGCCATAAAAAGCCCTTCTTCCTGAATCCACCACTGATAGCCGTAATAATTCTGCAGAGTCCCGGCCTTGATCTTCACTGAGGTCGCCTCTGCCAGGTAATCCTCTGAGACAATTTGTGTTCCGTCCCACTTCCCCTTATGGAGTATTAAAAAACCGAATTTGGCCAGATCCGGGGCAGAGATCCTCATCTCTCCCCACCCTATGGAGACATTATTCTGATAGGAGGGCCACTCGACATTTTCGATTCCCAGGGGGGTGAAAAGATTTTCCCGGGCAAAGACCAGAGCGCTCTGCCCCGTGACCCGGGTAATGACTGCCGAGAGCAGATAGGATGCCATATTGCTGTAATCAAAATGTTCTCCGGCCTCGGCTGCAGAAGGGAGACTCAGAATATAGGAGACCCAGTCCGGCTCCTCCATCATCTCTCTGATTCCCTTCCAGCGGTAAAGGTAGGAGTCCCTGCTGTCCAGGCCGCTTGTCATGGTCAGAAGATGGGTGAGGGTGAGGGTGAGCTCTTTGTGTGCATAATCAATTTCTATAACAAGATCCGGAAAAAAGTCTGATACGGGCTGATCCAGGGATTCAATCAATCCCTGATCCAGGGCTATCCCCACCAGAGTGGATACAATACTCTTGGTGCAGGAATGGATGATATGGCGGTCTTCGGGTCCATAGGATAAACCATAATAATCAAGCACAAGATATCCATCCCGGATGATCAGAATACTGTCTATGGCAAGATTTTTGTTCTTTATGGATGTGATCATTTTATCCAGGGTGTCTGGATTCATTCCCCTGGATTCCGGAGAGGCCGAGATCCATCCTTCTGAGGGCCAGTAGTCAGGTTCGGGTAGATTCGATACAGTCCTGATAGACGGCTTGCAGGAGCTCAGAAAAAAGATGAAATATATGGTTAAACAGAATATATACCTCATGCCTTGATTATACCCCTTTTTCACTCCTGTTTTATGCAATTTGACAAAAATAAACATCGGCCATAAGATTGAATGGATAGGCTGTCGAGAGGATGGAGAATGAATACATTCGATTTCTTTTCATTGCCGCAATACTTACACTTCCTGCCTGCTGCGGTAAAATAAAACAAGCCAAAAACATGATTGATATGGTCAATGCCATTTCTGATTTTCAATTAAGGCGGAATCTTGAGATTCTGTTTTTAAATTATATGTTTTAGGAGTTTTGTATGTATGATTCAGTTAATCCCGTTCTGACAGTTTTCTGGTTCATTGTTACCATCATTCTTGTGGTAGCCAACTGGAAAATCTTTACCAAAGCCGGTAAACCGGGGTGGGCCATTCTTGTGCCTATTTACAATATCATTGTTATGGTTCAGATCATACAGAGACCGATGTGGTGGGTGATCATGCTCTTTATTCCCCTGGTAAATGTTGTTTTTGCCATTATGATCATCTACAACCTCTGCCTGAAATTCGGACAGCCCGGCTGGCATGTGGTTCCGGCCCTTCTCCTCAGCTTTATCTACTATCCCTATCTTGCTTTTTCTAATGCAAGCTATCAGGGTTAGGAGTCCTAAGGCGTAATGAAAGCAGGTTTTCTACTCCTATTCTTTTTTCTGACTGCCTCAGCTCTTTATTCTCAATGGATAGAGTTGGATGCACTTCCGGGTCAGAGTCTATGGGCCTCCTCGTCCTTCAGTGAAACTCTGGGAGGACAGGTCCATACTTACGGCCCGGAAGCCCTTTTTGACGGAGATATGGCGACTCCCTGGGTGGAGGGGGCATCAGATGAGGGGATCGGTGAAGATCTGATTATTCTGGCAAACAGAGCCGTTACAGGGATTTCACTGAATAACGGTTTTGCCAGATCCCCCTCCCTGTATGAGAAAAACAACCGCTTAAAGGCAATGAATCTGTCAATTCTCATCGGTTTTACGGCTCCGGGGATGGTAAGCGAAACCGATTCAACTCTCTACCTCCTCAAGGAATTTGATATCGATTCGGGTATTGAAGTAAGCGACACATCAGAAACTCAGTTCTTTGAAATAACCCTGAGCCCTGAAGAGCAGATGGAATTGTGCCGGGAGGTACTGGAATCCTTTACCGGGGAGAATCCCTTCTTTCTAAAGATGATGCGGGAAGAAACCGGTCTCGCCCTTGAAGATTTCAATTCTGATATGGACCTGCTTCTAATGATGGAGATCTATGGATTCCTGGCTCTCAAACTGACAATTCAGGATGTCTACAGAGGCAGCCGCTACAATGACAGCTGCCTGTCCGAGATCTCTTTGCAACTGGAAGATTTTTAAAGAATATTTTCTGTTCTGGAATTTCAATCCTCACCTGATAAACGTATACCGGTACGACTTTTCTCATATCTCTTTCTATTCTACGAACAACTGATCAAACATAGTCAGAAAGGCAAACTCCCGGCAGTGTTTCCGATGGTTCTTTATAATGGTGAAAAGCCTTGGAAGAGGTAAGAAATCTAGTTGCAGCCGTGGTATACTTTGAGAGGCACAGCAAAGAGGATGAACTTAAGAACACAATAAAGAAAATTGAAGAATTATTATCTGGTGAAGATTTTAACGATGTCAAATAATTTCCAGGAGTACCGGACTCAGCGAAGAAGAAATTATTATGATTGACACTCCTACTTAAAGGCTCTTTTGGCTCTTCTCTACTCCTATGATTATCCCCTACCTACGATAGATTATACCATCTTCAAATCTTTTATTAAATTCCAGAAAAGATCCGGTTTAAGGGATATGAAATGAGGATGATTGATGTTTGTACCTTTTCTTTGAAGCAGTAGATTCCTTTTACTTGTACAGCTTATATAGGGATAGTAGAATGGAAGGAGAATACTATGGGAGAAACCCAGGTGACCAAAGACCAGCTGCTTATTATCGATTATGTAAAAGATCATCTCAAGAACTGGATGGAAGAAAAAAGAATCATCCCATTCCCTGATAGAGATACCAGTATTAATCCTCAGCTGCTGGAGCGAATGGTTCGTGTAGAAGAGGGAATCAAGCATCAAAATACGAATCTGGAAAAAATGATGATTCAAATGGATCAAAAATTTGAAATTATCGATAAAAGATTTGCCGAAAATAGAGAAGATATGAATACTCGGTTCAATGATGCCAGAATAGATATGAATACACGTTTTGAAACTATGGACATGAAATTTACTGAACATAGAGAAGATATGAATACTCGATTCAATGATGCCAGGGTAGATATGAACACTCGCTTTACAGCTATGGACAATAGATATACTGATATGAGAGAAGACATGAACAAACGCTTTAACCGCCAGAGTCAGTATCTATTGGTGATATTTGCAGCAATAGTAACCAGCGCTGTGACTGTGATTCTGCAGATCAGTTAATCCTCCCCGCGTCAGGGATCGAAAGGGCAGCTTCGCTGGTCTTTATTGAGTTTTATTAAACTCAATAAAGACGGAACCCCTGCAGAGCCCGGTCCTACCCGAAGGGGAGGGAGACGCCCGTATCAGATAATGAGAACTTGAGCTAACCATGAAGGATTCGGGTTTTACGGGGATCAGAAGGGTGACGGAAAGGCTTCTTTGAGCCGCAGTGAGCAGCAGGATTTTATTGTCAGCTATATAGTTAAACTTCTGAGTAAGTTGTAAATAAATCTGAATCAGTGTTTTTTTATACCCTTTTCAACTTGAGTGATATCTCTTAATCTATTAGTCTTTTTCCTATGTTTACACCCGGTAAAAAACTTAATATTCAACTCTTTTTTTTCTGCCTGCTCCTGGCTGTGATAATTATGATTCTGGGTGAGTCTTTCATCCGTCGTGATGTAGAGCATGAAGATTCTCTTATGAGGGATTCCATGCTGACGACCGGTGCTTTTCTGTCTCAGGAGATTCAAAGAAATATTTCAGCTGGTGTCTACAGTACCGAAACTCTCTACAACTTTCTCTTTTTTCAGGATTTTAATACCGATGATTTTGAAAAATGGGCCAAAGTTATAGTTTCTGAGATGTATGCTGCCACTACTGTACAGCTGGCCCCGGACGGGATAATCAGCCATATCTATCCCCTTAAGGGTAATGAGAATGCTTTGGGTCTTAACCTCTTAGAGGATAGTAGAGGTAATGAAGGTGCCCTGAGAGCTATTGAAAGTAACGAACTGACATTTATAGGACCTGTTAAGCTGATCCAGAGTGGTAAACTGGCTGTCATTGTCCGTAAGCCCGTATTTATGAGTGAAGAGAGCGGCTCCATATTCTGGGGATTCATCATAGCCCTTATGTATCTGGAAGAGATTATACCGGAGAGGGCTATCAGTCTGCATGAACAGAATCTCTTCTTCCGCATTTTAGGGGATAATCCTGACAATGATGAGATTCCGGTAATTTATGAATCCCGGGGTTTCTATGAGGAGGACTGCACCACACTGAAAATTGAGGTTCCCAACGGAACCTGGCTGCTGCAGATGAATCATAAGCCCAGAAAAAATCCCTTCTACCATCTTATTCGAATTTTACTGCTTATATTTTCTGTCATCCTGGCAACTTATGTTTACTTGCAGCAGGACAAAATTCGAAAGAAGGCTGTTGAGATCAATAACTTAAATGACAGGTTGCTGGAAATTTCCTTAAAAGATGAACTTTGCGGCTGCTGGAACCGCAGGGGTGGTTTACAGATAATTGAGCAGCAGATATCCCAGGCCAATCGCTACGGCGAGACCCACTCCATAGTTATGATTGATATAGACTTCTTCAAGGAAGTTAATGATAAGCACGGGCATCAGGGGGGTGACAAACTCCTGCAGCATCTGACAAATCTGCTTACGGATCTGCTCAGAGAACCGGATGCCGTTGTCCGCCTGGGTGGAGATGAGTTTCTTCTGATACTGCCGAAGATCGGGCTGGATGATTGTATAGAGGTGGTCAAAAGGATTCAGCATAAGGTGAACACCACAGCTCTTCTGCTGGAAAAAGAATCCCTTAATTTGAGTCTCTCCATGGGGATTGCCAGCTACAAAAAGGGTGAGAATGTGGAAGACCTGCTCCACCGGGCTGATGGAAAGATGTATGAGGTCAAAGAGAACGGACGCAACGGGTTTAAGTATTAGGCTCAATACAGTATTCGAATATAAATAGAATATGGTTATGTGTGTTCTTTAGAATTGACTTTCTCCGTCACTAGTCATATGATGTCTCATGACTAAAAAAATAAGTAGACTCATGATCTTCAACAGAACCAGCCATTTCTTCCTGCTGGGGCTGATTTTTCCGGTGTTTTCTCTGGCAATTCTTGCCCGGGGAGCAAATCTGATGCAGCTGGGGCTGCTGATGGGTATTTATTCGGCAACAACTCTGTTGATAGAACTGCCCACAGGCAGTCTGGCCGATACGATGGGACGGAAAAGGGTCTATCTTGTATCTCAACTTATCAGGGTGGTCTTCCTCTTGATGCTGCTGTTATCCAGAAGCTTCACAAGTCTGTGTTTAGCCCTGACTCTTATGGGAATATCCCGGGCTCTCTCCTCGGGCTCCCTTGAGGCACACTTCATCGATGAACTCTATAAATCAAAGCCCGGGCTGGATATTCAGCCCTATATGACAAGACTCAATATTGCCATTCCCATGGGCGTGGGTGTCGGTTCTCTGATAGGGGGATTTCTCCCGCAGCTTGCCCGATACTTCAGTCCGGATATTGCTGAGGCGAGACTGTACGATTTAAATATTGCGGTTCTTATTGCTTTCACCCTCCTCCATATTTTCCTCACTCAGATTCTTGTGAAGGAGAAGAAACCCGAAGTCCAGGGTCATCCCCTTGTTGAGGGAATCCGGCAGGTTCCGGCTATGATCACATCCTCTGTGAACTTCGGTATGAAAAGCCCGGTGATCCTGCTGATGCTGGGGGGCGTGCTCTTCTGGGGACTCTCTATTTCAGGACTGGAACAGCTGTGGCAGCCCAGGGTCCGGGAGATCCTCCCCGATCCGACGCAGACTATCATCCTGGGCCTCCTCAGTTTCGGTTACTTTGCCAGTTCTTCCCTGGGCGGTATGTTTACCACCTCCCTCTGCCGGCTTTTCAAGAATAATTATCCCCTTGTGCTTTTTATTGTCCGTCTGTTAATGGGATTAAGCTTTCTGGTTCTGGCCTCCCGGGTCTCCCTTGTCGGATTCACTACCTTCTACTTTCTCACTTTCAGCTTTAACGGCATGGCCAATGGACCCGAAGAAACTGTATTCAATGATGCGATCCCATCCGAGAGGCGGGCCACCCTCCTCTCCTTCAGCTCTCTTTTCCTACAGGTCGGTGGACTCACAGGATCTATTCTTCACGGATATCTTGCAGAGACTTCCTCCATCGGGCTTTCCTGGACTGTGGCGGCTGTTCTTTTAATGATCTCATCAGTTTTCTACATACTCATCCCGGCTAATGCCAGGGAGAGAGTCAATGACCTTTGAAAATATAGGGCAGAAAGAGAACCTGCCGGACCGGGTGGTCCGGATTATCACAGAATCTATCCTTTCGGAAGAGTGGTCTCCGGGGGATCTTATGCCGACGGAGCCTGAGCTGGCGGGGGAATTCGGAGTAAGCCGTTCTGTTATCAGGGATGCGGTTAGAATGCTGATTGCCCGGGGGCTGGTTGTTGTCCGTCACGGTAAAGGGATGTATGTGTCCCAGTCCCAGAACCCTGCGTTCTCTGATGCCGTACTCCTTGCCTTGAGACGGGAAAAAGCCTCAGCCTGGGATACGGAACAGTTCCATGCCCTTGTATTTCCGGAAATCTTCGCCCTGGCTGCTGAAAATTCTACAGAATCAGAGAAAGAGGAGATTGTGGGTCTGGCAGAGGTCTATCTTGGTCACATGTCGTTCTATATACACAGAGAGGAAGATGAAGAGTCTGCTGGAATATTATCCGGAAGCTTCAATGACATGATGATGAAGGTTATCACGGCCTCAAAGAATAAGGTCTTCATTCTCCTTGGGCAGACTTTCCTGGACATCAGAAGCCCCCGATATGTAGAGTGTGATGATGACAGTGATGAAGATGCATTACTGGAACACATAACAGGGGATATTATGGATCTGGCAAGGTCAGTACAGTCTGGTGACCCCGATACAGCCAGGAAGACTTTCAGGAGAGTGTTCTCATTCAATAAGGAGTTTGAAACGATTCTCAGGAAAACTCCTGTCACACAACAGGCCCGGATTAAGACCGGGCATCTGACGGATCGTTAGCATTGTAAAATCAGTACACCCACTCGCTTTATATGTTCAATGATTTTTTTATCTGCAGTATTCATATTAAGAATATCAAAATGATAAGGGAATAAGGATTCCTGATTCAACTTGTAAGAGAGCTCTGCTATATCAGTTCTGCTTAGAGACTCCCCCTGCAGGGCAAGATCAACATCGCTTCCAGGTTGGTAATTACCTTTTGCACGACTTCCAAAAATGTAGGCTGAAGTTATAGAAGAAAAAAGACCGATCTGAATACACAGTTCCTCTAATTCAGAACTGGATAATCCTGTTGTATTATCAATACTCATAACTTGGTAAACGTTCTTTCCAATTCTATAAATCTGGGATAATAAACATCCCGGATCAGTAGATCGACTTCTTCAGCTGTTTTTTCATTATAGGTATGAGCAGTCAGATTTCTATCCTCAAGACCTTTCAACCAGATCTTCCCATCAGATAGTAGTCCTATTTCGAATGTTTTCTTTATCGCATCCCGAGGAGAACGGATATCCTGAAACCCCTGAGACTGAAGATAATCCTTCATCATTTTCCAGGATAATTCAAAGGCCATTTCAAAGAATTGAACTAAACCAGCACGCTGTAATTCATCCAATTGAGATTGATTAATACCTTTTTCCAGAAGCCTGAGAGATTTACTGAAGTTCTCAAGACGCTGCTGCCACCTAATGTCTTCCATATATTCTTCATTGTATTAAAACAAATCCATTTTCACAAGGAAGAAATACGAAATGGATATTAACCAGTTTGACTCAGTACCATGAAAAAAAACAAATTCAAGCATGCTGTATCCTCCAACAACATCCCCTCTACCCGCATTAAATAACCATTGTCACACTTTCTGTGTTTTTCAGTGCATTGAACACAGAATTCCGCTCTGCTTCAGAACTGACAGTCATGCTAAGATTCAGAGAAAGATACTTACCCTTCTTGTTAGAGTCCTCAAGAGTATGTTTTCTCTGAGCCATAATCAGAACAATATCCCTTTCCATGTCTGCTTTATTTAATCCTATAACCCGAAAAGACCATCCACGGGGGTATTTAATATCTTTTTTATCCAACTTATTCATGATTTTGATTTAATCAGAGATGTGAATTTTTTTCCAGAGCCTGTTTCACAACAACGATTGACCAAAGTGGGAGATTCTTCAGTTCCACCTGTACTGCGGGTCCCCGTTCATTACGGATTTTATTTATGGGAAGTATTTCAGCTGTCTGAGAATTAAGCTCAGGTGATGTGTAGAAGATGGAATCCACAACTCCATCCATGGGAATCTGCATTGTGAAATTTTCTACGTTGACAGGAGCTTCCTTCCCCTTATTCCATATTGAATCTGTCTGGCCGCATAAATTGATCAGGGAGATAAGTTTCATTCCAGGACTTTCTCTGACTATGGTCCAGACAGTGCCCGGGCGACCGTCGGCCGAGACAGAAGCTCCCGAGAAAAAATATTCTCTGTTCTCTCCCGCGGTATGAGTCTCTGAAATCTCTACCAGATCAGAATTATAGAAAAAGTCTGTGCAGCGTACCTGAAAATCATAGTAGGTCTTCAGTAAAGACCGTTCATCATCCCTGAGGGGAGAATAATCGTTATAGTAGCCCTGAGTCAGTGCATTTCCTCCTTCTCCCAGAAGCAGATGACTTGCAGAAAGAGAGACTATTATACTCTGCAGTATTAAAGCCGAATAAAGCGCTCTCATTCCACCATGATTCTCTTCGAGTCTGAATGGAGCCAGATAGGCGGCCAGAATGACTGGTTTTCCATACTCACTGGCGGATAAGATTATCTGACGGATATGAGAATATGAATCGTATGGATCCCATACCTCAATATACACCGCATCCTGAGGAGCAGGACCGGTAGCAGAAACCGGCCAGTTTCCCACATTATTGAAAATAAGCTGTGCCTGATCTCCCAATGTATTTCTTGTCTCTTCTATCAGATCCGGAAAATCATTTTCCAATGTTACGCCATGGATCTCAGACTCATTCTGTACAAAGGCTTTTTTTGGAAAACCATAAGTATCCATATGTATTCCGTCAAAACCTACTGTTTTAACAGCATACAGATATTGCTTCATCAGACACTCTCTCCACCGTGATCCGGGACTGATATCCATGATGTAAAAACGGTCGATAAGATTGTATGGGATTCCCTCACAGTCCCGTAGAGCCTGAGAGGGGTTGAGGTGCAGATACTCCTCACCAGCGGCATATACGGCACCATAGCCGAGACTGAACATTCCCCTTTCACTACAACCTTCAATCTCATCCTTTACAAGAGTCAGGTCAATTTCCTTGCCCATGGTATCAAAAAAGACATCTGTATCACCATTGTATTCATGATGTCTGTAGGTCCAGTCATAGTACTGAACATGTGTCATATGGAACTCAGCCAGAAAATCGAGAGAGGCTTCCATTTTCTGCCTGTCCTCAGTTCTGAAGTCACTCAGAAATCCATATCGGATCACTCTTTGCTCAGGGTCTTTCAGATCAAAGGCTGTATTTCCTTCTGCGACCAGTTCTTTATCTTTATAAAGTCTGCAAACCAGGGAAAACCCTCTCCATCCGCCGGGATATGAATCCTCGGGCAGGGTGATGGCAATCTCAAGTGGAAAACCACTGGAGAGTTGAGAGTCCTCTTTTAATAGGCTCATATCCGGAGTCAGTACTTCCAGCTCGAGCTTCATATCCCCCGGCTCATATATCTGCTCAGTGCTGATTCTCACAGTGATATCTTCATCTCTGGAGTACTGACCTTTCAATGTTGCAACTCTTAATGTATGGATCATCCTTTTACAGCTCCTGTTGTGATTCCTCTGATAAAAAATTTCTGAAAGAAAAGAAAAGCCGCCACAGCAGGCATCAGTCCGATAAGTGCGGAAGCAGCCATAACCGGCCAGTCAGCACCATATTGCTGAAAGAATAAGGAAATGGATAAGGGAATAGTTCTCATCTTTCCACTTTGAAGAAAGAATACTGCCTGGGCATAATTATTCCACATCCCGAGTCCTTGAAGGATTATAACAGAAGCTGTCACCGGTTTCAGCAGAGGAAATGTAATACGCCAATAGGCTTCAAATAATGAACATCCGTCAATGACAGCAGATTCTTCCATCTCCAGAGGCATGGCTTTGATAAAGCCGGAGAATAAAAAAACAGAAAAAGGCAATGCATTGACAGCCAGGACAATAATCATTGCCCAGTAGGTGTTAATCCCCCGTAGTTTAATTAAAAGGGTATACAGGGGAACCGTGTTTATAATTCCGGGTATCATCATACACAATAAGAAACACATAAGGATGAAACGGTTCATCTTTCCAGGAGATCTGGCAATTGAATAACCGGCCATTCCCGATAGAAGTATGAGTAATCCCACCGCAGAGAAGGTGATCACACTGGAATTCAGAAAGGCACGGGCCATATTCGATTTATTCCAGGCCCTGACAAAATTGACCAAATGAAAATCGGGAATAAGGGTGATGGCGCTGAGCCCACCCTCAGGTCCTTTCAGAGCGATCAGAATAAGAGCATAAAAAGGGAGAAAAGCCGCCAGAGATATAATTAGAACAATCAGGCTGCGAAGACTTTGTTCCATTCTGTTATACATCATATCCGCCCTCCACTTTGTTGAGTCCCTTCAAAGAAAACAAAACCGGTCCTAGAATGATTAAAAAAAGAATTATTGCAACAGCTGTTGAATAGCCTGTTTTACTCCCATAACACATTCTCATAATGTAGATGCTCAATGATTCAGTTGCATAACCCGGACCGCCGTCTGTCAGGGCCAGAATAATTTCGAAAACCGAGAGAGAACCGATGATATTGGTAATAATATTGATCTTCACTGCCGGAAAGAGTTGAGGCAGAGTGATGTAGCGAAAGACCGGGAGCCTCCCCGCCCCTTCCACAGCCGCTGCCTCATATAGTTCATCCGGAATGGACTGCAGACCGGCAAGATATATAATCATAGTCATTCCGGCAAATTGCCAGACGTTAACCAGGATGACTGTCATGAGAGCAGTTCCTGATCCGAGCATCCAGTTCCCGGGTGTAATTCCGAATCTCTCCAGCCAGATGTAGAATAATCCCCGCTGGGGCTGCAGAAGCAGGTACCACACAGAACCCATGATCATAGGGCTGATCACTGCTGGTAAATACACAAGACTTCTGACAAGATTTCTCCCTTTGAATACAGTATGCAAAAGGAGTGCCAGCAACAGGCCGCAGATATTCAATAGAGGAGCACTTCCAAGTGCAAATAGTACAGTTGTTTTTACATCGTTAAGAGCTCTTCTGTCTGATAAAAAAGATGTGAAGTTTCTCAGTCCTATAAACCGGGGTGTTGAAAATCCGTCCCAGGAAGTCAGACTGAGAGTTAATCCTCGAAACAGAGGAAAAAGAAAGAACAGGCTGAATAAGAGAAAAGCAGGAAGGGCCATATACCTGTGCCACTGATTTGAATCAATTTTCATTTATATTTTTGCTCCATAAATAGGGCTTTAAAAATCCCCGGCCGGGGGGCACCGAACCGGGGAATGACACTATTAGTTGTTGTACGCTGCATTCCAGATTTCAGCATAACCTTCGGCAAACTCATAGGGAGAGTCGTACATGCCTGTCAGTAGTTCCTGAATCAGGCGTCCGGCATCATCCACCGAGAGAGCTGAGGGGGCCTCAGTTGAAAAATTGATATTCACATAGCTTTTTACAGCACGGGAGACATCATCCTTGATAGGAGCCCAATCGGCGTCGACATCAGTAAAGGCCGAGGGCATACCCCGTAGTTCACAGTATTCTTTCTGAACTTCAGGTTTAAAAAGGTAATCAAGAAATGTTTTAACTGCAGCAGTATTCTCAGAGTCTGCAGCAATTGCAAAAACCGAATCTTCTGCACAGAGAACCATCGGTTTATATCCATCCATTACAGGAGGAAATGGACCGAAACCAATATTTATCGTCATATCAGGATTCAGTTTGATAATATCTCCTACGACCCACATACCCTGATTGATAATAGCTGCCTTGCCGGATGCAAAGGCTTCCTTCTGATTATCATAAGTTGCAGTAACTGCATCACTGTTAATCAAGCCTTTATCCTGCAGTTCAAGAAGAGCTGCTGCAAAACTTTCCATAAGTCCACCGGGTACATCAAAGGCAAGATCCCCAAGTTCATTATCAAGAAAGGCCTGTCTGGAACCGGGAATACCCATATCCTGTTTAATAATTCCATGAACCCAGAATTCAATCAGATGACCAAGAGTCCAGGAATCTTTACCTGCCAGAAACAGGGGAACAACATCCGGATAGGCTTCTTTAACAGCTGTCAGATTAGCAACAAACTCATCCCATGTTTCAGCATCTTTCAGACCGAGTTCAGCAAACATGGCCTTGTTATAGAATAGACCGCCCATTGTTACATTGGTGGCAATCTTATACTGATTGCCGGTTTTAAGATCGGTACAGAGATCTTTTACCGACGGGAGTATCCGATCCCAGTACACTTCATTCGAAAGATCCATAAAGATTCCCTGATCGATGAAATCCTGGGTAACAACAGTAGTCAGATCAGGAACTTCCCCTGAGGCCAGTTTGATTTTCATCACATTGCTGGCATCATTCTGATATTCATGTTCAACCAGAATTTCAGGATGCAGTGCCTGAAAATCCTCTATCATATTCTCGGTCCATTCCACTGTTTCCACTCGTCCCGAGAAATAACTGATCTCAGTTTTGTCATTCTGACCCGATGCACTGACAGTTAAAGCCGCAGTAATAAAAAGACATAAAAAAATCCACTTAATTTTCATAACTTAACACTCCCTTTTTTTCCGTGTATAGTTGTGATACCTGATCTACGATCAGGAACATGGCATGAGACCAGGTGAGAGGCGTTGCAACCGTCCCCCATCTTTGTTCCCATTCCTTTACCATAGACGGTTCATTTGTAATATCTGTTGTTTGTTCAGGTAATGAACCGTCTTTTTTTTGCCGACAGACAACCCATTCCATCAGGGTTTCCGCCTCCTCATACCGGCCGGTTTCATAGTAATACCAGGCCATCCAGCAGGAATGGATAATCCACTGCCCGCCTCCGTAATATGTATCTTCTGAATATCGCTTAACACCTCCTTCTTCCAGAAGATCCTCTTCAATTTTCTCCACGGTTTTTTTCATTACCGGGTCATTCACATCCGCCATTCCAAAGGGGAGAGATATCCACAGCAGACTTGCATCTACCAGATCCGATCCTATGAACTTGGGAAAATAGCCATCCTTATGAAGATTGTCATAAACATAAGCCTTAACCTCCTCTGTCAGAGCCGGAAGTTCCGGATCATCCAACCAGGGGGAAACAGCTTTCAGACCTCCATACACACAGGATAGAGTCGCTGGATGAATCTTGTCAGAAAATTCTTCCCAGCAGTCGCTGTTGGGAAGTCTCCACACCATCTTCAGATAGCTGACAATCAACTCAACACCACTCTTCCATGAAGATGGAAGTTCTTCTGCATCCAATGCAGTCATATACTCGGACATACACCAAAGCCAGGTACCGTATCCATCAATCTGAAAATTAGGCCAGTCTGATTCATCCTCATTCCCCTGAGCCGTATACCTGGCACCAAGGAAATCCTGAATATCAAGAGGCCTGGAGGATAAAAGCTTTTCCTGCAGAGCAGCTATTTTTTCACTGCTCTTCAGGATAATCCTGTTACCCCAGCTGATAAACTTTTCAGCCTCTTCCATCTTACCGGCACCTATCATTGCATATGCAATAAATGCACCGTCCCGAAACCAGGAATAGTTGTACTGGCTGAATGAAGATCCGGCGATTATGGCTCCTTCCTCTGTCTGATTCCTGAGAATCTGTTCCAGACTTATCTGCCTTAAAAATTGCCGATTATCCAAATAATTCCCTCCTTAAACACATAATTAGGTAAACGCTTACGTTGCGATTCTAAAAAAAATCAAAGCTCTCTGACTGATTTTCTCTCTGTTATAGAATGTCTCATAATAATACTGTCTGAATGATTTTTACTGAGAAGTACATTCACAGCCTTACTCCCCATCTCTTCAACAGGCTGATGCAATGTGCTGAGAGCTGGAACAGCCATAACTGCATCTAAAGTATCATCATATCCCATAACAGAAATTTCACCGGGTATATTTACTCCCTTCTCATGCAGAAAAGTCAGTGCCCCAAGAGCCATTTCATCACTGGAAGCAAATACAGCGGTCATATCCAGTTTGCGGTTCCACAGTTCAGACATTCCGGCTATACCGCTCTTAAAATGAAAATCACCATAGCTTATATACTCTTCTCTGAAGTCGATACCGAAATCAGCCAAAGCTTCTTTATATCCTTCTATCCTGGGAATTCCGGCAATTCTATCATCAGGGGTCCCTGAAATGAAGCCAATATTTCTGTGTCCCTTGTCTAAAAGGTACTTTGTAGCACTGTAAGAGGCCTGTTTGTCATCTACACGAACAAAAGGAAAGTTAAATGACTGAGAAAATGTTGAGACAAGAACAACCGGAATGGTAAGATCTTTCATGTAACGGCCATACTCTTCAGTTATCCACTCACTGGCAAAAATGATACCTTCAACCCTTTTCTCACTTAAGATTCGAAGGTATTCCAGAGTCCTTTCACCGTTTCTATCAGTATTACAGATAATTACACTGTATCCTTTCTTATGTGCCTCTGTTTCAATTCCATGTATAAGCTGGGATGAATAACGGCTGGATAAAATAGGCAGCAGAACCCCTATTGTCGCGGTCTTGCTGCTTGCGAGTCCCCTGGCCACTGCATTGGGTTTATAACCAAGCTCATCTATGGCTTTCTGAACTTTTATCTTTGTGGCATCAGAAAAACCTGATAGGTTATTAATAATACGCGAAACAGTGGCAGTAGAGACTCCGGCCTTTTTTGCAACATCCGATATTTTAACAGTCATAGATACCTTTTTAGTTTTATTTGAGTAAACGCTTACGTAAGCATATCATCTTTGAAGTAAATGTCAACAAAAAAATATTATACCAGCAGCTCGGGGAGATATTTCAAGTCTGCTGCAGCTGTTGGAACCCCTGTTAATACAGTGGCTGCTGCCTGCACATGATCTTTAATAGAGGGGTCTGCATCTATCTTATCTTTCTGTAGATTCTGAATGTATTGCTGAACGATCACCTTGGCATCATCAACTTTATCTTCAAATATGGAGATCACCGTAGTGGAAAAAATAGACTCCTTGGCACTGCCGTATAGATCCCCGAAGTAGTTGGATTTCACATAACTGTCGATACCCTCTGCTGCAAAGATGGATCTGAGAATCATAAGGTCAGATGGATTAAAGACTTTTAAAAGGTCAACCACAGTCCGGCCACCGGAATGGTTTAAAAAGACTTCATTCATATCAGGGAGATCATCTTCTTTGTTCTGATCGTCCCCCGTTGATGGTGTTTCCCGTCTTTTCAGGACTATGGCCATAACAATTACAATAATTGCAAGCAAGGCATAATGAGAGTAGTTCATATCTATTCCTATTCAAATCTGAGTGAATAATATCACTCCAGTTTTTACGTTGGATGGCCAAAAGGCCTTAATTTTAATTATAGACATTTTCATCGAGTTTGACAGCGGGTAGAAATTGAATCAGGAACTGAATCAGGAACTTCCATTTTGATACAAATGTTCTTTCTGAATAAGTGATATCAAATACGATATCACTTTTCAGCACATTCATAGGACCACAATTGTGATATCACATATGATATCAGGTTGTAATCAGTATATTGACAATTGAAGCCATAGGATTTCCTGGTGTTGGACACATAGGCGGCTGTATGTATGTCGTGGAAATTGATCCGTCGAATCTCCGCAAAGAACGGAGGGCCATGCCGGTTCAACCCACAAAATGTAATCCTCTATTCCGCCGGATTCTTCTCCATTCGGAATTTTGCCGTTTCTGGGATTGTCATGACTCTGATTACCACGGTAATTGTCTCCTTGTATATATATGTAGTGGGGAGGATAACCGGGCTCTACTGAAAAGGCTCTGCACAAGATAATACAAAACTTCATTCTTTTTTTCATATATTCGAATCTATATACAGGAATAGTATATTCGAAAAGGAGTTGAACCATGAAATATCCTGTTGCTGAGAGAGCCCTGAAAAAATGGCAGACTGAACGCCTTGAAAAAATTGATACTGGAGATTCATCGGTTCACTACCGTTTTATTTTTGTGGGTTCAACCTGCAACAACGGCGGAACAGAGTTCAAAGCTCATCTTCATGCAAAGATTTCAGAAGATCATATTATTCAGAAAGCCTGGATTGAAATCCCTGAAGAAGAACAGGAAGGAGCTGCCCTGATGTGCGCCTCCCCCTCTAGTGATCCCGCTAAAGCACAGCCCTTTTTTGAAGGATTTAAGAAGGATGCAAATTTTACAGGCTCTCCACTTGAAGAAATAATACTTGCGGAAGTGCCTTTGAATCATGCCGGCTGCCTCTGTTATCAGCCCATCATAAATCAGAAATGGAAAATGGCACTCAGCACCATGCACTTTGATCTGAACAGCTAAAACGAAGAAACATAAAATACTCCCGAAAGTGATATCACATACAATATCACTTTGTATTGTACTTGCTTTTTTTGATTTTAAGAAAGAAGCTTTTCAACTTTCTCCAGGGTAAGATTTATATGCTGTTCCATGGTCTTCTTAGCCAATAGAGAATCCTTGGAGACTATGGCCTCAAGCATCTTATGATGATCAGCAATACTGGTCTCCAGACTTCCGCGAACATAGCCCGTCTTTGAAAAACTGCGGACTAGAAGAGCATTCAGGTGCTTATAAAGAGTTATCAGGATTTTATTCTCAGTCGCTTCAATGATGGTGCGATGCAGTTCAAAGTCCAGAGTATTATAGGCATCGATATCATTTTCCTCTGCTTTCAGATCCAATTCTTCGATCAACGTGGCGAAATGGGATAGAAATCCTTTTGGAGGATTAGCAGCTATATCGTAAATGCTCTGTGATTCAATGATTCGCCTGGTTTTTGTCAAATCTATCAGCAGATCCCTCTGATTTGAAAAATGAAACACAAAAGAGCCCATCAGGGTCTCCAGGAAATAATCCAGGTTAGTCTCTTTTACATAAACACCCTTACCCTGCTTTGTCTCAACCAGACCTCTAGATTCTAATGAGCGTATGGCCTCTCTGATTGATCGTGTTCCAACTTTTAATTTCTCAGATAGTTCAGCTTGAGAAGGAAGTTTATCCCCGGGTGAAAGATTATTTTCAACAATAATATTTTCCAGAGCATGAGTTACTTCATCTGAGATCTTAATTTTCTTTAGGGGCTCAATTTCTTTTATATGCATCACTTTCCAAATTATAGATAGTTATTATCATTTATTGTACCCCCACATTGACATATGTCAAGACTTAAAACTATTAGTTGACTTGTGTCATAAGTCATAATACAATGTTCTTATCCGGTAAAACCGGTAAATATCTATCGATCCAATTTAAGGAGTCACAATGAAAAAATTATTAAGCCTGATTGTAATCAGTGTATTCGCAATGTCTTTTGCATTTGCAAGTGGACAGTCTGACACAGCTGCTGGAGAAAAAGAGGTTGTGGAAATCAACTTTTCCTCAGTCAGTGTTCCCGGAGATGCTCATACTGAGGCTATGACCGTTTTCAAAGAAGAACTGGAAAAAATTTCTAACGGCACCATGCTTGTCAATGTATATCATTCCGGCCAGCTCTATTCACAGGAAGGTGAACAGGCAGCTGTAAGACAGGGAACTGTTGATATGGTTTATACCAGCGCACCCTGGCTGGCTGAATTTGTCCCCTATCTTTCTATGTTCAGTGCTGTTTATACTTTCCAGGGATATGATCACATGACTAACGTTTTCAACGGCGAAATAGGTGATAAAGTATTTCAGGATGTTGTAGATTCTCAGGGAATCCGTCCCCTTGGTGCTTATTACCTGGGAACAAGACAGCTCAACCTTGTTGAAAAAGTTGGTCCTGTCAGAACTCCTGAAGATATGTCCGGTGTTAAACTGAGAACTCCAGGAAGTCCTTCCTGGATCGCTCTTGGTAAGGCTCTTGGTGGAAATCCTACTCCCATGTCCTTCGGTGAAGTATATATGGGTCTGAAAACCGGTGCTGTTGAAGGTCAGGACAATCCTCTTGGAACAGACAAGAATGCCAAGTTCTACGAAGTTACCAAATATATCGTTCTTACAAACCACGTAGTTGACTCTACATGGCCTACAATCAATGAGAAAAAATGGCAGTCCTTCAGCGATGAGCAGAAGGGATGGGTTCTGGCAGCCGTTGATAAATCCAGAGAATTCTGTGATAAAACCAACCTGGAGACAGAAGCCGGAATCCTTGATTTCTTCAGGGGTGAAGGTATGATCATCATCGAAGATCCCGATGTAGCAGCATTTGCTGAATATGCTAAAAACTCTTACATGACTGAGAGTAAAGATATTTCTGCCGACTGGGACTGGGACCTTTATGACAAGGTTCAGGGAATGGTCAAATAAGATTGATTCTTTTCCCGGTACTAAGCTGAAAGGCTGGTACCGGGATTTATTTATAAAGGTATTTAAATGAAAACAGGATTAAAAAAAGTTGGTAAATTTATTGTAGATACTGTTGAGATCTATATTCCCTTTGCTGCTTTTGTAACACTTTTCAGCGTTTTTCTTATCGGAATTTTTTTCCGGTACTTTCTTAAACCCCTGACCTGGACGCTGGAGCTTTCTTTGATTTGCTTTATATGGACATCCCTTTTAGGCGGTCTTTATGCCAAGAGAGAAGATTCCCATGTAAAATTTACTTTGCTTTATGATGCAGTCAGTCCATTGACTCAGATATGGATGCGAATCTGCGGTCATACCCTTCTGGTTACAGCTTTTATCATAGGTCTGGTTCCCTCATGGAACTATGTCCTTTTTATGGGCTACAAAAAGTCCAACGTTCTTAAGATCCCCATGGATTTAGTATTTTCTCCATTCGTAATATTTCTAGCCTTTATGATCGGACGTTACTCTCTGGATATCTACCGGGATGTACGCAAACTGACCAAGGGAGATCTTTCATGAATTTAGCTCTACTCGTATTTATAATATGTTTTATCCTTATATTCCTTATACGGATACCCATTGCACCAGGTATGCTGATGGCTTCACTCTTTTACTTTGCAATTGCCCAGGGACCGGCTGCCGACCTTAGTATGGCAGCATCTCAGTTCCTTACAAATATGAACTCAAAATTTGTTCTTATTGCTGTTCCCCTATTCGTGTTTATGGCCGAGGTCATGAACAGCGGTAAGGTAACAGATATGATCTTCCGATTTGCCAATGCCATGGTTGGCCGCAAACGAGGAGCCCTTGGTCATGTAAATGTTGTGGCTTCCATAATATTTTCCGGAATGACCGGTTCGGCTCTGGCAGATGCTTCGGGATTGGGAATGATGGAAATCAAAGCCATGAATGACCATGGTTACGAGCGGGGATTCAGTTCTGCAATTACAGCGGCTTCTGCAACAATCGGCCCGATTTTTCCGCCAAGTATTCCAATGATCTTTTATTCTATGCTCTCGGGAGCCTCAATCGGTGCCCTGTTTATGGGAGGAATGGTTCCCGGGATTCTGATCGGTCTGGCTCTGATGGCCTATATCGCTGTAGTTGCCAGGATCAGAGACTACCCCAGGGGTGAAAAACTTGCTCTCCGGGATACCCTTGCCATCACCATCAAATCCTTTCCTGCACTTCTTTCCATTGTTGTTCTTCTGGGAGGAATTTATTCGGGAATCGTTACACCTACCGAGGCCGGTGCCCTGGCCGCTCTATATGCGATACTTATTTCTTTTTTCGTATACAGAGCCATGGGTCCTAAAGATCTGGTTCAGGTGATTTTAAGAACCGTAAAGACCACAGGAACCCTATCTCTGCTGGTTGGGACGGCTTATGCCTTCTCCTACATTGTAGCCATTGAACATATTCCCGCTGCAGTTGCCGGTTGGCTTCTCACGGTAACCCAGAATAAATACGTACTCCTTCTGCTGATCAATATTGTATTTATCATTCTGGGTATGTTTATAGACACGATGTGTATTACCCTCGTATTTATCCCGATTGTACTGCCTCTGGTAAATACTCTTGGAATAGACCTGGTTCACTTCGGTGTTATGATCACACTGAATATGATGATTGGTCTCTCGACGCCGCCCTTCGGAATGCTGTTGTTTGTGGTTTCCGGAATTTCAAAGACCCCTCTAAAAGAAATTATCAAAGAGATTCTGCCCATGCTGCTTGTTCTCTTTGCAGTCCTGTTTATGGTGACCTATATACCCCAGCTTGTTACATTCCTGCCCACCATGGTCGGTATGTAGAATTAAAGGAAAAATTGATGAAAAAAGAAATCGTTAACGGTGTTTACCCCACTATGCTCACACCTTACAATACAGACCAGACCATAGACTATGAGGCTCTTAAGAGACTTATAGAGTGGTATATAGACAGAGGTATAGATGGACTGTTCGCAGTCTGTCAGTCAAGTGATATGTTTGAACTGAGCCGTGATGAACGAGTAGAGCTATGCCGTAATACTGTTAAAATTGCAGATGGCCGCTATCCAGTGATGGCATCGGGTCATGTATCAGATACAATTGAAGGCCAGATCAATGATATGCAGGCTATTGCAGAGACCGGTGCGGATGCACTGGTTCTGGTCAGCAATCGTCTGGCAGCCCCCTGGGAAGATGATAAAGTCTGGTTGAATAACCTGAACAAACTGATGAAAGGTCTGCCTGAAGACCTGCCCCTGGGTTTCTATGAGTGCCCTTATCCCTACAAACGGATACTCTCGGCAGAAGTCGTAAAAGAGCTGATTGCCATGGGTCGTTTTGAGTTTATTAAAGACACCTGCTGTGATCCGGAAATGATAAAGGAACGGGCCGCCCTCTCCAAAGGAACAAAGCTGAAGTTTTTCAATGCCAATGCAGCAACTCTTCTGATGAGCCTGAAAGAGGGATTTTCCGGATACAGCGGTATAATGACTAACTTTCACAGCGATCTGTATTACAAACTCTGTCATGACTGGGAAAAGATGGGCCAGGAAGCCGAAGAGCTGCAGAACTATCTTGGATGTTCCTCCACTATAGAGAATCAGTTCTATCCGGCCAATGCCAGATACAATCTGATAAAAGAGGGAGTGATGACAAACCTTGTGAGCCGTCGCCAGGATGCAAGACTCCGTCAGATGACCGAATCTCAGAAGCTGGAGATTGAACAGTTTTATGCGGTATCTCAACAGATGAGCCTGAAATACAGAGGCGCCTGAAAATTTTGAATACATCAATACAGCTCAGAAATCATATTCCCCTTGCAGGGGCTGCGACACGTGAGCCCTGCACAGGAGATGAATCCTCCTTGAGAGTTTCTCTGGGGTTCACTCCACGCTGGTATAATAAGAGACTGGGCATAGATTTTTCACGTCCATGGCATGAAGATCCTGTCTACCGTTATGAATCTCTGGTCAAAATGCGCTCCCACCTGAGTGAAGTTTTTCCCATGATCCCTTATTTTTCACTTGAGGATAGGGATGGGATTTATCCCGAATGTGCCACCATCTCCAGTGTGTATGGAATTCTTCTGATATCTATGCTTTATGGGATAGAACCTGTCTATATGTCGGACAACTGGCCTGACGGAGATCCCGAAAGCCGGCCCTCCAAAGAGACTCTTGCGGCTCTTGAACCCTTTGACCTTGAGAGTCATCCTGTGATGCAGAATCTTCTCAAGCAGATGGACCGTCTTGAAGAACTCTATGGAGAGATCCGGGGCTATCTGAACTATCAGGGGATTCTGAATATAGCTATGAAGATTCGTGGACAGGAACTGTTTATGGATATGATAGACGATCCGGACTTCGCGCATCATCTTTTTGCTCACATAGCAGACACCATTGGAAGAACTGCAAAAATCATACAGGCTCGTCAGAGACGTTCCGGCTTTGAAGTGAATCTTTTATCTATGAGCAACTGTGTGATGAGCATGATCTCTTCACAGATGTATGAGGAATTTATCCTGCCCCTGGATCAGTCTCTCTCAAAGGGATTTGACCGTTTCGGTGTTCATACCTGTAACTGGGTAGCCGATCCCTATCTCGATTCCCTTAGAAAGATCGATAAAATGGGTTATCTGGATACGGGTCTTCATTCAGATCTGCCGCGTATGAGAGAAATGTTCCCTGATGCACGAAGAGCAGTACTCTTCATGCCTACAGAAATAGAATCCATGCCCATACATGAGCTTGAAAATACCGTACAGAAAGTAGCCGGGGAATACGCACCCTGTGATCTTGTTCTGGCTGATATTGAAAATACAACAGAAGATCAGCGGATCAGAGATTTCATTAAATTGGCTGAAAAATACAGTCTACAGTAAATACATAAAGAGGAATAATAAATGAAAATCAGTTATGAAGATATGCTCAAACTCAAGAGATGGAACACCCCCACCATTTATAACGGATGGGAGATCATCTCTGAAAATGACAGGTCTGGTAACTACTTCAACAGAGAAGAAACCAGAGACTTCATGCCTGCCCAGGGCCCCATGGTCGGTCAGGCAGTCACTGTAAGTTGTGAACCATCAAATAGAAGCCACTCCTTCAGAGAGGGTGTCTGGAAAGAGTACTATACCTGGGTGGCTTCACAGGATGGTCCTAAGATTGTTGTCGTTCAAGACCTGGATAAACCCAACTTCATCGGTGCTTTCTGGGGCGAGGTAAACAGCAATATTCACAGAGCCCTGGGCTGTGTGGGAACAATTACTGACGGAGCCGTCAGAGATGTTGATGAGATGATGAATGCCGGATTCAAGGCTCTTGCATCCCGTATGTGTGTAGGTCATGCCTGGAGTGTTCCCGTGAGCTGGGGAGAGACTGTAAGTGTATTCGGATGCCCCGTTTCTACGGGTGATCTGATTCATGCTGATAAACATGGATTCCTGATTATTCCCGAGGAAGATCAATCCCGCCTGCTGGAATCGGTCATATTTATGGATAACAACGAATGCAACACAGTCATTCCTGCTGCCAGGGGTAAAGCCGGGCGTTCTATTGAAGAAATACTTTCAGACATTACAAAGGCGTCTAAGGAATTTGGAACAGCAGCTAAGAACTTTGCAGGAAAAAAAGGCGAGTGGTAAGATGAATCCGATAAAGGATCTCAGGGGGATTATTACAGTCCTCAACACCCCTTTTACATCGGATGACAAGCTGGATATACAGTCTCTTCTGAAGAATGTCCTTCTGGCAATAGAGAGCGGTGTGGCCGGTTTTCTGGTTCCGGCAATGGCATCAGAGGTAAGTAAACTTTCTGAATCCGAAAAGAATGAAATGGTTATTAGAGTCGTTGAGGCAGCCGATGGCAGAGCTGCTGTTATCGGCGGAACCTCAGCATCATCCAAAGAGGAAATGCTTCGCCTGGCTGAATCCAATCTTAAGGCAGGCTGTCAGGGGATTCTTGCGAATATCCCTTATGAGAATGACGAACAGTATGAAGATGCTGTCCGAAATCTGGACGCTCTTAAACCGGACTTCCTGATGCTTCAGGATTGGGACTTCAGCGGCTGGGGACTCCCTACTTCGTTGATTGAGTCACTGTTCAGGGAGATCCCTTCCTTCAAATGTCTTAAAATTGAAACCGTCCCTGCGGGAGTGAAATACTCAGAGATACTCGATAAAACAGAGGGAAAACTCCATCTGTCCGGCGGCTGGGCAGTATCCCAGATGCTCGAGGGTCTGGAACGTGGTGTCCATGCATTTATGCCTACAGGAATGCACAGAATCTACTGCGGGATCTTCGAATATTTCCACTCTGACAGAAAAAAAGAAGCTCGTGAGCTCTTTGAGAAGCTCCAGCCTGTTCTTGCATTCTCAAACCAGCATCTGGATATTTCTATCCACTTCTTCAAGAGACTTCTATGGAAACAGGGAGTGTACAACACTCCCTCAGTACGAAAACCGATACTTCCATTCGACAATATTCATCTTGCTGAGGCGGATTATCACATTCAAAAAATAATTGAACTTGAAAGGAATCTTAAGGTATGACTGGCAGAGAATTAAAAGAAGCAATGCAGAGAAATGAGCGAGTCTACAGCACTCTGATTACTGTAACAGATCCGAAATGGATCGATACGTTCAAATCTATGGGCCTGGACTTTGTATTTATCGACATGGAGCATATTCCAATAAATCTGAGAGATGTATCTACTCTTTGTCATCAATTCAGTTCAATGGACACAGCCCCGGTAGTTCGTATTCCTGATCCCGATCCCTATAAGGCCTGTGTTGCCCTGGATGCGGGTGCCACAGGGATTCTAGCTCCCTATATTGAAACAGAAGATCAGGTGAGAAACTTGATCGGTGCAGTTAAATACAAACCTCTGAAGGGTCAAAAGCTGGAGCAGTTCCTGATAGGAGAGACCAGGCTTGAGGATAAGTTACTGGATTATCTTAATGATAAGAATCAGGACAATGTTCTTTTTATAAATATTGAGAGCCTTTCTGCAGTGGAGAACCTGGATAAGCTTCTCTCCTTCCCCGAACTGGACGGCATTATCATCGGCCCCCATGATTTATCATGCTCTCTTGATATTCCTGAGGAATATGAGAATCCTCTGTTTCTGGAAACTATTGACCGAATCATTAAGATCGCTGTGAAACACAAAAAATCTGTAGGTTATCACAAGGGTTATGCAGCCGGAGATACTGAGCAGATGATCCAATGGGCCGAACAGGGGATGAATATTCTGATTCATGAAGGAGATCTCATTGCAGCAGGTTCAAAGCTGAATAATGATATTACTCATATGCGAAAGAGACTGAATGATGAGAAACAAATAGATCATGAAACTCTGAGCATATAGCTCCTGGAAGCAGTACTCCCCAAATTTCAGCATAAAATACAATAAAAAAAAGCCGGCTCCCTTTACTGAATAAAGAGGGAGCCGGAATAATCATAATACTAATATTTATTTCTTAAGCTCTATCATCTGATGTCCATGCAGTTCAGGTACTGTAAATATCAGTCTTCCATTTTTGATCTCAGATTTCAGTTCAACATCTTCTGGAACAAGAACAGCACTGCTGACTGCTTCAGAAAGTTTGATACTCAGTTCTGTGTTATACAGAGGGATAACATCCTGAATACTGTCAAACTTAACTCCTCTTCTTTCAGGAATATAATGAAGCATATGCAGAACATAAGAATCTTTGTCCACCAGCTGATTTACCGTTACTACCAGGGAGCTGGGACCATTATGCTCAACAATTTTGTCAGGTATCAACATATCAATGGCATTCTTAACAAGAGTTTTACACCATAGAGGATCCATCTCATGATAAGTTGTAAAAACCGGATGGATAAAATGTATTTTTCTGCCGTTCTTCAGGATTCCGGGATACCCACGCCTGCCGGAAGATGGGCTGTGCTGATGAGAACAGAAGTGTTCCCATGTTCTATTGAAATACGGTTCGTTTACCCAACAAAGCACATCGGTTCCGTCTTCAGCTTTAACGCACTCAGCCTGTTGATACATCACATAATCAACATCTTCAAGATCCTTGAGCATATCCCCTTCGGGTACTATGAAATCCGGGCAGAATGGAGATGTGCCGGTACTGGAAACACCGGGATTGAAATGTACATAATCCTGTGACTCTGAATTACGGCCGGATCTGTAGCTGGAAAGAACTGCCCCGCCTTTACTGACAAAGTCATCAAGCTTCTTACCGGTTTCCATATCATCAATCATGACATTATCCGGCAGAATGACAATCCTGTATTTTGAAAAGTCCTCAGTTTCATCAATTATATTAAACTGATAACCCAGCTCCTGCAGCATACGGGTACAGCCGGAAATATCCGGAGACAATCCGCCGTTCGCAGAACCCTCAAAACGATCAGGTGAAAATACAGCCATTTCAACAACAGGTTCTACTTCCCGACACCAGGGTTCTTTCTTCTCGACCTGTTCATAAACTCCGCCGATGAGCTTATAGCTTGGTTCAGACAACTTTCCCAGAGGATCCAGCTGATCACCTATTGAGCAGGCTGCCCCGAAGGCGAGAGATCTGAAACATTCAAATTCCAGGGATGCTTTGGTTTTTAATGAGTTGAAATCCCCCCAGGAGGTATGAAACTTTCCTGTCTGTCCGATGCATGGAACCCCCAGTGTTCTGGCATATCTTATGGTAATTGGAAAATCCCAATAGCCCCAGCCTCCTCCGGGAAGTGATTCCAGCTCAAGATGTGTAAATCCATCAATGATATCTCTGTGACTTAAGCGGACATGACTATGGTTATAGTAAATACCTGCATCAGGCCTTACTTTTCTTATTTCAGAACTGATAAATTCTGTAAACTCTTTTATAACCAGGCGCATATATTTCCTGCGTCCTTCACTGCTTGTTGGATCTATGCCTTCTCGCACCATCCCCTTTCGACACTCAACACAGGAGCATTCCCGGGAATTGATAATATCCAGAAACAAGCCGTCGGCATCGGGATACATCTCCAGTACTTCCAGAGCCTGCTCGAGTACCAGGTTACGATAAGCTGTATTAAGACATAACTGTCTATAAAATCCTGCCTCATATGGTCCTGTACCGTACTGTCTACCATTTTCATCAAGCACCAACCAACCTGGATTCTCATTGGCCGAGAAATGGTCCCATTGGAGAGGCAGATATACCGGTACTTTAATACCCGCTTCCTTACAGGCCTTGATCTGTTCGCCAAGAAGATCGGATTTCTCCAAATGGGGATGGATTCTCTCTTTAAACTTTTTTGAAGGATAGTACAGCCATCCATGATGACATCGTGAAAAGCATGTTATTGAATCCACATGAGCCTTTTTCAATGTCTGAGCAAATTCCTCAGCATTGAAATCTCTACCTATATGGGGAATATTCTCACTCGTATGAAAATCCAGGTGTATTTGTCTGAGTCTCATTATTTTTCCTTTATTATTTTAGATGTTGGAAGGCCTGATCCAGGTCTTCCATCAGTAATTCTGGTTCTTCCAGGCCCAGATGCAGCCGCACCATGGAGGGATCACCTTTGTTTGTGGCCAATACGGGGAAAACCAGACTTTCATAACCACCCCAGCTGACTCCAATATGAAAATTCTTCAATGATTCAACCATGGCAGTGATATGGGATGGATCTTTATTTTCCATTTTTATTGAGAGCAGACCCGGTCCACCGGTCATCTGTTCTTTGGCAAGTTCATACTGATCATGGGAAGGATGCATTGGATAGAAGACCTTCTCTACAGCTTTATGGTGATCCAGAAAATCAGTAAGCTTTAATGCTGTACTGTGATGTTCAGCCAGCCTGACACGAAGTGTTCTCATCCCTCTCAGGATCAACCATGCCTGGAATGGGTCAGGAACTGTTCCCAGCGGTAAAAACTCCGTATTGAAAATATGATCAATATCCGCACTGCTTCCTGCTACAATTCCACCGATAATATCACTGTGCCCGCCCAGATATTTGGATGCAGAATGGACAACCAGATCAATGCCGAATTCTATTGGATTCTGATACAGAGGTGTTGCCCAGGTATTATCAATTATTGTTTTGAGATCATTATCTTTTGCTATTGCTGCTATTTCCCTAAGATCAAGAACACGGAATGTAATTGAACTGGGACTCTCAAGATAAATCAGTTTTGTATTGGGGCGGATTGAGTTTTTTAGTTCCTCAAGATTACAGCCGTCTATAAAAGAAACTTCCACTCCAAAACGACTTAAATAAGTGCTGCAGATATATTGAGCCCAGCCATAGCTGTCATTGGTGCAGATTATATGATCACCCTGTTTTACAAAGCCCATAATTGATGCAGCAATGGCCGAAACCCCGGCTGACATCAATTTTGCTTTATCGGTCTTTTCCAGAAAAGCTACTTTTTTCTCCACTTCCTGTACGGTAGGATTATTTCCCCTTGTATAAAGATTGCTGTTCAGCTCATCCGCCATAGCAACTTCTATGGATTTTACATCGGGAAATGTAAAAAGCGATGTTTGATATATTGGAGGTGCCATGGGGCTGCTTGTCCCTGCGTAAGGTTCATCCTTAGTAAGAACGGAACCCAGCTCAAGTAGATCATTCATCCCTTAACCCCTCCGTCAGTCAGTCCGGAAACAATATATTTCTGTCCTATGGCAAAGATCAGCATGGTCGGCAGTAGAGCCATCACAAGTCCGGCACTCATTACATCCCAGCTTATTCCAGCTTTAGAGATAAAAGAGTTCAGTGAAACGGGAACTGTCATTTTTTCCGGTGTGGAAATAAAGAGAATGGCAATAAATAGTTCATTCCAGATATTTACGAAGGCAAAGCTGAAGATTGCAGTTAATCCGGGGGCCATCAGGGGCAGTATAATTTTGAAAAGAGATTGAGAAGCCGAACATCCGTCTATTTCAGCAGCCTCTTCCAGGCTGGAGGGTATTCTGTCAAAGAAGCTTTTCGCCATTATGGCACAGAAAGCCAGCACTGTGACCATGTATACAATACTGAGAACCAGCAGACTGTCGATACCTCCGACTTTCACCATCATCATATACAGTGGTGTCATAAGAATAAATGTAGGGACCATCTGAGTAAAATAAAGTAGCATAATAAGGGACTTTTTGATCTTCTTCTGACTGAACCGGGACAAGGCGTAACCACTGAAGATTGAGCAGATCATGGCACCTAATGCACCCAGTGTCGTCACCAGAAAACTGTTTCTGAAATACAATCCGAAATTAGCAAATTCAAACAGTTTTCTGTAACTATCAAATGAAGGAGAGGAAGGGAGATATCTAATTGGAAAAGTATATATCTCCTTTGTATCTTTCAGTGAAGTAACAATGATCCAATAAAGAGGACCCACCGCAAAAATAAAGAATAAAGCAAGAGCTATTACACGCCCTGTTTTTTTCAAATAATCTTTTTTCATAATTCAAGCTCTTTTTTATTTGTCATTGATAAATATGTTGTTGTACAAATCAATAATATGACCATTATCATGACACCGATTGCAGCGCCCTGGCCATAATTGAACTCTTTATAGATCTTATTGATCATATAGGTAGCCAGAATATTAGTTGAGTTTGCAGGCCCTCCGTTTGTCATACCATAGATGATTTCCGGAAAGTTCATTATCCACATCATCCTGAGCAGAGTTGTGCTTATAATGGTTGCACTGATAAAGGGGATTGTTACATTGAACAGCTGTGACCAGGGACCTGCACCGTCCATTCTGGCAGCTTCATACAGTTCTGCTGGAACTGACTGAAGCGCAGCCAGCAGCATAATACCGAAGAAAGGAATTCCGTACCAGACATTTGCAATGATTACGGAGATCATGGCATATCTTGGATCGGATAAAAATCCGATAGGAGTCTTTATAAGATGAAATCTCATTAGAAGATCATTAATCAGTCCGAACTGTCCATTAAACATCCAGGACCAGATAAGTCCGATGGCAAAACCTGAAACGGCCCAGGTATAAAAAACAAGACTAGTATACACTCCTCTGCCTTTGAATGGTTTACGAAGCAGAAGTGCAAGAGAAAATCCTAATACAAACTGAAGTGCCAGAGAGACAAAAACCCAGGTAAATGTATTATAGAGAACCTCCATAAATGGAAAAGCCCTGTCATTGATAATGTCTTTATAGTTCTGGAACCCATTGAAGTGAATATCCATGATATTGAACATATTGTAGTTCTGAAAGGCGATGATAATGCCCTTTAAAACCGGAATGTAAACTAATAATGTGATCAATAAAAGTGTTGGAGCAATATATCCCCATGTCTTTCTCTGATTCATTTTAAATGCTCCTTCTTATTAAAAGGGGCTGTTGCAAAAGTCTAATTAGACTAAAGCGACAGCCCTTTTCTTTTTCAAAACAATTATTCGAAAGTCTTTAAATGTAAAAAGGGGCCGCAAAGCGACCCCATCGTGCTACAATTTGTTTAA